>NZ_LGUG01000004.1:788472-1088472 GCF_001274715.1 Aneurinibacillus migulanus
GATTTCGGAGCGGGAATTTGAAAACGGCATTGACACCCAAAAAGATTCCATTGGCCCATTATCAATACACCGACCAACTCGTGACATACTTTGTGTCATCTTTACTGCGTCTATCTTACGCTTAAATCCTTTTGAANATCTTACGCTTACATCCTTTTGAAGTGTACTGAAACCCACGATCACTATGGATAAGTGGATGTTCCCCATCTAATAGTACTGTAGCTTGGTCAAGCGTCTTGAATACAAGTTGATTATTATTGGAATGTCCTAAAACATAACTTACAATTGATCCATCATAAAGATCACGAATCGCACTTAAATAAGCCTTCTTTGATTGGCCATACTTACATTCTGTTACATCTGTAACCCATTTTTCATTTGGTTTTTCCGCGGTAAATTCCCGATTTAATATGTTTTCTGCCACATGTTGAGGTGTAGTGCGTTTAGAGTGTTTTTTCTTGATTCGAATGACAGAGCGTAAGCCAGCCACTTTCATTAGTCGATAGATTCTTTTATGATTAAGTTTCTCTTCAAAATTTCTATTCATATGAAGTGTCATTTGACGATAGCCGAAGGTGCTATCAACCTTTTCGTGGAGAATTTTCATCTCTTTAATGATTTCTTCATTTAGTATCTCTCGGGAAGAAGGCGTGCGATTAAGCCACTTATAGTATGCAGAACGTGCCATTCCCGCGATTTTACAAAGTAAACGAATGCTTAAACTCTCTTTCTCGTGAAGCTCCTGAATAGCGATGTACTTATCCTCAAATCGGATTTGGCTTATTTTCTCCTCCTTTCGATCTCCTCTAACTTTTTTAGGAATACATTCTCCGCACGTAACCGTTCATTTTCTCTTTCTAACTTTTTCATTTCAAGTTTGATTTTCTCTTCTAGCGTTAGTTTAGCTTCTTCTTTCTTATTGCCACGTTTATCTTTCAGCGCTTCATCTCCGCCGTTTTCATACTTCTTAACCCATTGATAGACTTGTTGATAAGAAACATTATAAGTATTAGCTGCATCTTGATAATCTTTTTCGTTCCCCAAGCAGTCAAGTACAATTTGTATTCGTTCTTCCCAAGTCGTTTTTCTTCCCTTAGTCATAGAGCTCGTCCTTCCTTGTGACGTGTCCTTTAAATCTCTATGACTATTATACTTCTTTATCCAACCTCTGAGGACAGAAGCATCCGATATGTCATACAATCTAGCAACCTCACGCATGGAATACTTCCCAGACAGACAATCCCTAATGGCAGCTAGCTTCAATTCCTTAGAATACTTTTTCCAAGTAGAAGACTCTTTTAGACCTTCCAAACCATACTTATCATACTTGCGTTTCCAGTCCAAAATCGTTGAATGGTGCACGTTATATTTTGATTCAAGTTCATATGGTGAATAATGCTCATCTAATGCCTTTAATATCTCGTATTTCTCTTCTGCAGGGTAAGATCTTTTGGACATAATAAATACTCCCCCATAAGTAGCCAGATTTTTATTTTTTAATCTGTCTACCCATAGGGGAGCATATCATAGGGATAGCGGGGCTATTTGTACTTAGTTGAACAATTTTACGTATTGTAAATTATCGAAAATTAATTCCAGTCATCATTTTCACGAGCGTGTTCCGTATACTCCATGTCATACTCATAAGTATCAAAATTAAAATAGGCACTAAAAATACATTCGTTTGTTAAATCAATTTGACAATAAATACGACCATCTAAAATCCAAGCACGATAACACATCATTCCATGCCGTTGCGTAAAACTATTGCGAGCAAAGCTCTCCTTCTCGATATTGCTACTAGAGCCAGTAAGAGCCTTAAAAAATTCTTGAGCCTTCTTCTTAGTAAACCTCAAATCACTCACTCCGTTCCAGATGCTTCTGTCTCTCTTGCCGTTCTTTCTCCTTTTCCTGTTTAAATTCCTCAACAGCAGTTACCAATTTACTTAACCACACAATCTTCTCTTCTGCGGACACATGTTCAGCCACAAGGAGTCTTCTTAACGGGTATCGTAGCAATGACCCGGTGCGTTTGCGTGTTGATAACTGAGACTTCATCGGAATCGTTGTTTGTGACATAGGCTGTAGTCATTTTATTTCCTCCCTTCTAAAAGTCTTACTATAGGTAATGCAAAAGGGGGCTGAATAGAAAAGGCTACTAAATAAAATAGGCTGACTGTTTTATTTCACATAACAGGAGTTATCGGACGTTATCAGAAGTTCAAAATGGTTCTCTATGTGCTTTTAGCAAAGTTGGGGTTTTTGTTATAAAGTGATTTCCAAATGAAACATGGGCAAAAGAAAACACCGTTCCTGCTTGGGAACGGCTACTTTATATACATCTGGTTTGATAAATCGACAAACTTTTGTGGTAGGAGGTAAGAAAAGAAGGAAAAAATCAGAGACTAGAAAAAGACACACTGGCCTTTCTTCTGCCAGAGCGCAGGGCGCATCCACCCTCTTCATTTTTTCCGAATTTCCTACTTCCAACCACGTTATCATGTCAAACTATCAAGTGTAACTTATATAGTTTACGAAAGGAACATTACCGCACACTCTTTAGTGTATATTTTCCGTGCTTTGTTAGCGGTACATCTTTTATAAACATATTGACAAGAAGATCTATAGATATTATCAAACAGCGACCGGTTTAATTAAGGTCTTGAACTTCTTTCCTGCGAATACATCCAGAAGAATACAGATTTAATTACTCTCCACCACATTTACCTTCACCTCCATAAATTATCACAATTTTTATCTGATTATTACAAAAATTATAAGTTTAATCATGAGACGATTTTCCTTTATTTTTAATTTGATATTCAATAAAAACCGTCAATCGGAATAGGGATATCGACGTTTTTTCATCAAATTAAAAATGCTCGATTATGTTCAAAAATAAACTAAAGCAGCGGCTCTATAAGCATAATCTTGCTTTAATTTACATGTTGTTTTTTGTCAGACACAGCTACAAAAAATGTTAAATTAGCCCGAAAAATGCATATTATTTCGAATATTTATAGATGGGGTAGCACCAACTTTTCACTACTTTCAATGCTTAACGTAATAAAACCGTATTTTCCTAACGCTATCCCTGTAGACATGAAACTTTTTGGTATGAAAGGAGGTGATCATCGTGGGGTGGATATCTAAAAAAGAGGTTTGGTTTGTGGCTGGTACATGGATTGCGGCCAAGATTTACATGTGGTTATCGTAAAACATTTCAAGTCAGGTCATTTATCTATTGTGTTTCGTAGTATCTATGTATTGAAAAGGGATAATCTTGCAAGTAGAATTTCACCAAAAGGAGAAATGAAGTATGAAAATTTTTATTTACCCGTATGTCCAGAGACTTCTACGCTATATTTTCGGATAATTGTAATTTAGATGCATTTTAGATAGCGATAAGAAAGTCTGACCTGGTGTTTTATCCTAATCTAAATTATAGGACATAAAGACAGTCAGCCCGTATTTGGGCTGGCTGTTTTGTTTTCATAAACAACATTATCGAACGTTGTTCCTTAACGTATATTTTCTGTGTTTTGTTAGTCGTGCTCCTAAAAGCAAAACAGTCTAAATACAGACGGTCCACATATGCTGTAACATGTAGCACAAAGAACAGTCTACCCTTCTGCCTAACTTGGTAGAGGTATACACTTCTGTCGGCTTTCTTCACCTAAAAAGGAGGTTTTTCCCCTTAATAGAAAACGGTAAAAAAGGAAATGAAGAGAGCGAGTAGAATGAAAGAAATGCGAAGATAAGCTTTTAGCAAATTTTATATATGCTTCAGTTCTTCCAAGCAAGAAGCGCATATTTTCTTTCCTTCATATTGGACAATTCCTGAGATAGAATCACAGAACAAACATCCAGGTGCATACTTTTTAAAAACAATTTGTTCGCCATCCACAAAGATTTCTAGACTATCTCCAATTTGTATTCCTAGTTTATTTCTTAGCTCTATAGGGAATACAACTCTACCTAGATTGTCCAGTTTACGAACAATTCCCATTTCATGCATAATATCCTCTCCTGATTTGTATTATTTTCCCTGCATTGTAAAATTATAAATAGATACCTTTTCCGATTCAATAACTATATAAATTACACTTGATATTTTGACACAGTAGCGTGGTTGGAAGGAGGCGATCCAGAAAAAAGAGGTCGGATGCGCCCTGCGCTCCGGCAGAAAAAAGGCAAACGTGTCTTTTTTCGACCGCTTCCACCCTTCCTTCTTTTCTTCCCTCTCACCACAAGAATTTGTCGATGTATCAAATCAGATGTATATATATTTATTGGAGATTAAGAATAAAGGTAATACCCGTTGGCTATGTGGATGGTAATTTTTTTACACCTTTATACTGCCCGTATTCATTGATTATAAGATTGGAGCGGACGGAAAATTGCATATGTATCACCTCATAATAGAGCTTATCATAAACAAAGAGATGCCTTCTGAACCCTCTTTTGTATAATATATCCAAATGGGCAAAGCGTTTTCCCTTTCCATTATTGGAAAAGAGAAGGGAGGATAACGCAGTTAAGCCGCGCTATCGGTATGGATGGCGCGGCTTTTTTATTACACTAAGGTTGTTTAAAAAACTTTTTGCTACACTTATACCCTAAAATTATTGTCCTGCAGGTATAGAATACACAAGATCGAAAAATCCATCCTCATCTGGATTTGCATCTTCCTCTATAAATCCAACAGATTTAAAGCATTTTAAACTACTTATATTGTCTTCTTCAATACTTGCCTTCCATTTACGTATCGAGCGAAATTCAGGTTGTTCTAATGCTTTACATAGTATTGTTTTCCCATATCCTTTGTTCCAAAATGAAGGGTTTACAATTAGACTGATATAGCCTATATCTTCTTCTTTTTCTACCTGAATTATTCCGACTGGGTTTTGCTGGGTATAAGCGATTCGAATAAATTGTAGGAAGTTTTTAGATATGTGATTATACCATTCCTTTAGAGGTAACATCCCTTCCATTCTAGAAGCAATTTCGCTGTTTTCAAACCACTTTTCTAAAGTTAATAAATCTGTTTCTTGAAGCGGCCTCAAACCATCTATGTACACCATAATTATCACCCTCCCTTTATTTTCAAATACGCGTTTTCAGGAGATGAGTTTCAACTTCTTTTAATACTTTAAAACAGGATAATTATTCCCTGAGAGACATGGGATATACTACTGGACACTTTGTACGTTGGTGTATGTATTACCGGGAAAGCGAAGAAGGAATAAGACAATCAAGCCCCACTGTCCGTATGGATGGTGGGGCAGCTTTGAGCATTAGTCTAAATCAATATCTTCTATTCTTGTAAAAGGAATTCTGATTCGGATAATACGGCCCCTTCTTCGTACACGTAAAACAATAAAGTTTCTTCGTACGAGTACTAGGATACCTTCGATGTCACGATCGTTAAATAGTTCTACGTCTACTCGTCTACCTAAAAGTGCTGCTGCTCTTCGACGTAATCTTTCAATTCTACGATTCATGTTATCTCCTCCTCTCTAGCTAGATGGTACATCCTATGCTTGTCTAAAGAGGTTGGACACGTATAAATATAATGTAAGTTATGTAAATTTGTTATGCTAACAGACAGGTCATTAAAGAAGAAGAATTTTGAAGTGGCACCTATAACTTGTCTAATACATATGGATAAATAGCTGGAATTTTTGAATAGGGGGAATACTTTCGATGTACGGGAATGTTTATAATTACGCCCAGTTGCCTATGTTTAGACAAAGAATAACTCCACAGCAGGCACAAGAAATTGCACTAAGACGTGTACCAGGGCAAATCATTCATATAGATATGGATTTGGAAAACGGAATTTTGGTTTATGAGGTTTTCATTTTGACATCACAAAACAGAGTATTCGAGGTAGATGTGGTAGCAAAAACAGGAAAAATCCTAAAAATTGAAGAAGAAAATGACTTTGACTAATACCATTTTTTGAACCAAGAAAGATTAACATATAAAAATGTGAAATAAACTATCACACCTGTTGATTATCCATAAGGTAGAAGAAAGAAGATGCACGCGTCGGCGTGTGCCCTCGTCTTTTTCTCGCAAGGAGGAAGCAAGGCCGCTTGGCCAGGGCAAAAAGCGGCCTTGCTTCCGTGCGGGAGACGAACCGACGCCCGTTTGGGGCACGGTGTGGTGGCTATCCACTCTGGATCGTACTGGATAATCAACACCCTTGATAAACTATATACATCCTTAGAGTAGAAACCAGAACTAACTTTGCGTGGCAACTCAATAGAGACAAGAAAATCCCACTGTCCATTTGGGTAGTGAGATTTTCTTTGTTTTAAGAAGGGCCATAGAGATGATGAATCTGTTCATATACAATGAAAATCGAGTGAGTTAAAAATGAAAAGATGACAAGGAAGTCCCACTGTCCGTATGGATGGCAGGGCTTTTAGTGTTTCCGGCCCTTTCTTTATTTTTCATCCCGTTCTTGAGAAAGTTTTTCTCCTTTTTCAATCAGTTTCTCGATGCTCATGTTCTCTGTTTCTTCGTGGAGTTGTTTGACACGGAGAATAAACCGTAATTCCTGTAAAAAATCCTCATAGCAAATAGTTTTTGCGTCATAGTATAATCTCATGGTATCAAACTCTGGAAGTTTATCATTTTTTTGGTATTGATTCTGAACAAGTTGCTCATACCTTGAAATTAATTGTTCAACATGCTCTTGCACATAATCTTTCATGAGGACCCATCCTTTAACGAAAATTTACTTATTTTTCTCTCTGTATAATGAATTCGGTTGAAAATAAAGAGGCAAGTAGAAAAGCTGAATCCAACTTCTCATACAAGAAAAGTTTTTAGCTTCTTGTTACCTAACCATTTACCATGTCTACTTTATCTGGACGGCAGGTCTTCAAAGCAAGAAGCACAAATTTTCTTTCCTTTATATTCAGTGACATCTAATACAGAATTGCAGAAGATGCAGGTTGGTTGATACTTGCGCAAGACAATGCACTCCCTGTCTACGAAAATTTCTAAACCATCTTTTTCGACGATTCCAAGTGTATGCCTTAATTCCCTAGGCAAAACAATTCTTCCAAGTTCGTCCAATCTTCGAACAATTCCAATTGCCTTCATTTTTTATCTCTTCCTTCTCTTTTTTGTATAATTTTATAATGTAAACCATAAAAAGGATATTATTTTATGATAAATAGAAAATCACTATCTGAACAGATAGTAGTACATATTAATTTATTTATTTGGCACCATGTTTACTACGTCAGAATCAACAGATTTGATATTATCCTAGTATCTGATACAATCTAAATTGCCATATTTTAATATTTTTCGTACATAAGGAGGAACATTCTTGAAAAAGTACTTGGTTTTACTGGTAGCATTGCTTTTAATTGCTGGTCTTGCGATGTTCGGAGCCAATGAAAAAACGAATGCTTCAAAAAGTAGTTCGAAGCATGAGAAGAAACAAGAGGAGACAAAATCAAAACTTACATTTACGGATATGACAACGGATCAGTACCTAGGCAATTACAATAAAATTAAAAACGAATTAGCTGGTAAAAACATTGAAATTTTGCCTTTTAAGCTCGAGTTAGAAAAGGACACAAATTACTATAGATTTTATTATCCGAAAGAGGAGAAATACATAAAAGGGAAGGCAAAATGGGTAAGCGTTATGCTGAAAAGAGATGGAAAAACTCTTGATGGTCTAATGTATAATGGATCTCCTGACTTAAATACAATCAAGGCGATGATACAAGCTACTGGTGTCACATGGTCAGAGCAACTGGATCAATTCATTAAGGAAAAAGGAGCCAATCAAGTTTCGGAAGAGATCCAAGTGGATGGAGTAAGAATTTCTATAAAGAGAAATCCTGGTGATATTAATGTTATGGTGGATCCTATTAGGTTAAGCCCGCCCAAAAAACTATAGAAAAGGAAAGAGATGATTAATGTGCTCTTATCCCTGTCAAGTAGACAGTCTGTAAATATTCCTAAAGACCATATGTTTTAGATTGAATTTATTGAATACATTGTATGTTTCTTTCAGGAAGCAAAATGGTTAAAATGTTAGATAAAAGTGTACCTTTTGCAAACTGGAGGGAAACATGGAAAAGCAAAAGTATGCAGTATATGTACGGGTTAGTACGGATAAGGATGAGCAGATATCCTCCATTGAAAATCAAATTGACATCTGCCGGAACTGGTTGGAGCGTAACGGCCATGAATGGGATGAAGATTGCATATATAAAGATGAAGGAATTAGTGGTACGTTGTTTCTAGAACGTCCAGCGATTCAGTTGATTTTAGAGAAAGCAAAAAAGAGAGAAATTCATATGGTTGTCTTTAAATCAATTTCTCGTTTAGCTCGGGACATGAAAGATTCTCTTGAGATTCGAGAAGTATTTATGGCGTATAATGTTCGTTTGATTTCTATTGAAGAAGGCTATGATTCATTTAAGGCAGGGAGAAACGACATCTCTTTTGAAATCTGGAGTTTATTTTCTGCTCAATATAGCCGAACTTTGTCAGCCGGTGTGTCAGCCGCATTAGCAGCTAAAGTACGACGTGGCGGACATATCGGAAAAACTCCGTATGGTTATGACAAAGAAAACGGAAAACTTGTTGTTAATGAAAGCGAAGCAGAGATAGTCCAGAAAATTTACGGTTGGTATGGAAGTGGATGGGGGTTCAAACGAATCACTCGGGAATTGAATGATCGTGGTATTCCATCTAAGTTAAATCCAAAATGGCAAGTGACATCTGTGCAGCGCCTTATTCAAAATCGGATTTACTGCGGAGATTTTATCCTGAATCAGTACGGGACAGTTAAGGTATGTGGCCGGAAAAAGCAGATTAGAAACCCAGAAGAGCAATGGCTTATCTTTCGTGACCATCACCCTCCAATCGTCTCAAGAGAGACATGGGAGAAAGCGAATTCGAAAAAATATAAAGCAACACGCAGAAAAATTACATCATGGAACGAGCTGCGCGGTTTAATGAAATGCGCCGTGTGTGGATGCAACATGGTAATTCTACAAGGCAAGCGCAGAAGAGAAGTGCAATCTGGACAACGAAAGTATTTTGCATACGTAAAATGCAGTGCATATAGAAGAGCTGGTGAACACGCTTGTGTGAATCATGTACCTATTCAATATGAAGAGATACGTGAGCTTATCATCGAGAGATTATCGGAGACGGGAAAAACACTTTCGATGAATCTAAAAAGCGAAATCAAGAAGTTGAAAGAAGAAGAGATAAAGATACTCAATAAAAAAATTGAAACGATGAGCGAGAAAAAGAAATCTTTAGTGGACTTATTCTTAGAAAAGTTAATAACAAAGGAAGAGTTTGAGCAAAAGAGAATTGAACTGGATCGTGAGCTTCAGCATTCAGAGGAAGAATTATTCATTCTTCAACGTACAGAACATGTACAGCAAAATGAACAGAATATAAAGGAAGCTTTTGTTCAATTAGAGAACACAGATCAGGATTTGTATCATGTGTTTAATGCTTTAATAGAAGAGATTAAGATTGCTCAAGATGGAACGATGGATATTAAATATACCTTCCGCCAACCTGTTCAAGGGAAAATGTTTTCAAAAGGTATGCATTAGAAACGTCATGCAGAAATTGAACGTAAAAGGTCGTTCTCAAGCTGTTGTCGAACTCGTTCGTTTAGGTGAGTTAAAAATTTAATACGCTCCTAAATGAACAACCCGCCTCGTATGAGGGGGGTTTTTTATGTTACAAAATCTAACGCAGCACTGGATGGAAAACAGGTTCTTCGATATTATTTTCACATAATCCGTAGGCACAAAACATAAGGGTGGCGGGGAAATGAAAGAATCAAATGGTCTGTTCGCGCGCATCTCCCAAATGCTCGCCCGTGGCATTGGAAAACAGCATATGGGCATGTTCTACGGACAAGGGGGGGCGGATTTGCGTCAGGAAGCCTGGACTCGCTCCCTGCTACAGGAATCCCAACGACATGCTAACCTCCTGCAGACACCTCTGCGAGAGCTCGTCTATACATCGGTTGATATCGAGACGACGGGGTTTTATCCCGAACGCGGAGCTGAAGTGATTTCCATTGCGGCTATACGAATGAACGGCCGAGAGATAGCGCATGACGATCTGTTTTCTGTGTATGTTCGTCCTTCGGGTTGCATTCCGGACCATATAACAGTATTGACAGGAATTACAGAAGATATGGTAGCGGAAGCGCCACCGTTGGGAGAAGTCTTTGCTTCCTTCGAAGCGTTTCTTACTAACACGATTGTAATTGGCTATTATATTGGGCATGAATTAAAGTTTTTTAATCATTTTCTTTGGCATTCCTCTTATCAGAGGTTTACACATCGTACATTGGAGATGAAAAAAGTAGCTGAATGTCTTTATCCGCAACTTACCGAGCATCGGATGGAAGATGTATTGGAGTGGGCAGGTATCTCGATTAAGAACAGGCATCATGCACAAAGCGACGCGAGAATGACAGCGAAATTGTGGTCGGTGATGCAAAAAAGTTTAGAAATTCACGGGGTACAAACGCTGGCAGATTTATATGTATACCTGACTCACAAAGGAAAGTAAGAAAAAAGAGTGTAAAAGGCCGGATTCCTTTTACACTCTCTTTTCTTTATGCCATCTGCCTATAATGAGCGTAGCGTCATCGTTAATAAGTCTCATCTCTTTTACAAGGCGTTGAATAATCGTTTCTGGAGCAAGCCTGCTAGTAACAATATATTCCCAGTTTTCGGGTAGCTCAATTCCATCCGAGAAAAGGATAATTGTATCGTCCGGATGAAAAGGCAAATATCGCTCTGTTCCATTGAAAGGACGTCCATTTAAAAATCCAGGATTTGAGATAAGATATTGTTTTTTGCGTCTTGGCGATATAGTCAGACAAGTAATATTTCCAATTCCTGCATAGGAAACTTTCTGCCTTTGAATATCTACCATGGCAATTCCTACTACAGAGCCACGAGAACCGTAAAGGGAACGATTGCCTTCTTTGAGAAGAGCAAGCGGAGAGCCATTACCTTGTGCTTGTTTTTCAATTTCCTGAATGATTTTTTCTGCAGCATTTCTCGCATCAGGCCCGCTACCTAATCCGTCAGCGATACTGACCAATGCAGTGTCGTCGTATGTTTTTACGAAATAGCAATCCCCTGAGAGTGTGTTTGGTTTTTTTGACGTATGATGGATACTGTACTGAAAAGAGTACAAAATAAATCCCCCGAATCAGCTTTTATTCTGAATTCTTTATATAGGCATCTCTCATTTGCTGCAAAGTTTTACGCAGAATGCGGGATACTTGCATTTGAGAAATGCCTAATTTCTCGCCGATTTGACGCTGTGACCACTCTTCGTAATACACATAATGAATGACTTGGCGCTGCTGCTCATCTAAATCTTCGAGCAGGCCGGACAAATCGATTTTCCGATCTACATCCAAAAAGCCCGGGTCTTGGTCCGGAATCATATCCATTAATGTATGAGAATCTTGTTCTTGATTGTCGGCCTTCATCGGCGTATCGAGGGAAAGAGCATGAATGTTGCCTTTATTCTCCATAATTTCAAGCACTTTCTCTTCGGTTACCCCGAGCTTGTCCGCAATTTCATCAATTCGTGGTGAACGCTGCAGTTCCACTGTTAATTCATCAATAGTTTTCTGTAGTCGGTATCCCATCTCTTTAATGGTTCGCGGCACGCGGATACTCCACGTTTTATCCCGGAGGTAGTGCTTCATTTTGCCGACGATGGTCGATACAGCGTACGCGTCAAAGTTATGGCTGACCTCATTGTCAAACTTATCAATGGCACCTAATAAAGCAAGCATGCCTACTTGATACAAGTCATCCACCAAATGAAAATCACGAGCCATCTTGGAAGCGAGCTTTTTTACCGTCGTCTGATAGTTTTCTAGAATCTGCTCCAATATTTCTTCTGAGCCGGTCTCCTGATAGGTACGAATATATTCTGTAATGTCACGGTTGAGTGATTTCCTGGTGGACGTTTGGCTCACTTTCGCTCACCTCATCCCTTTTGAGATATTTAGTTAGTGCTACTTTAACCCCCTTCTCTCCGGTATCATACTCAATTTCATCCATGAGTGTTTTCATTAAATAAATCCCCAGTCCACCGACATCAATTTCATCAAGACTTTTTCCATGAAGTGAAGTAGCTTCCTTTTTCAGCTTTTTCGCATCAAAGGCCGCTCCTTCATCGCTGACAACAATTTTCAGACGATCAGATTCCACATGAAAGTCTACAATCATATCTCCTGCCTCGCTGTACTTATAAGCGTGACTCACTACATTGTTACATGCTTCCGCCAGCGCGACTTTTATATCTTCAATATCATTGTAAGAAAAGCCCATCTGATAAGCGAGTCCAGAGACTGTTAAACGAATTACGCTTATATAGTCGGCGCGTGCCGGAACGTTTATTTTCACGTGGTCATTCAATTCTGGCATACGAATCCCCCCTGTAAAAATTACGCAATGGTTATATACTGGTCAACACCGGAAATCTGGAAGATTCGCTGGATTTTTTCAGGAACTTCTTCCAAGTACATTTCTCCACTAATGGCTTTGCGGAGCTTGAGTGCAGCTACAAAAACACCGAGCCCGGTACTGTCCATATAATGAAGATTTTTTAGGTTGACCCGCAGAATTCTTTTGTCTTTCTCCGCAAGCGGGAGCAGGGTCTCACGCAACTGCGGAGCAGAAGCCAAGTCCAAATCGCCATGGATGTATACGCAGATATCTTTATCCGTTTCTTCCTTTTCAACTAGGAAAGGGAGTTGGTTCATTCTTTTCACCTCTAATATACTTTATTATGTACACGATACTTTACTTTACCCAGGTTGCCTACGGGTAAAACAACATAATGATATGGTAAATTTATTTATTTTTTACGAATCATTACAATTGTGTGGTCATCGTCTAACTGGTAATCTTTTTCCCTAATTGCGTACTGATACATATGATTGACGATGTCTTGGGCCGGAAGCGATAAATCTGCGGTGACAAGCGCTTCTCGGAGAATTGAATTGTCGTCTGGAGCATCTGAGCCTTTTCGTTCGGTAACGCCGTCCGTATATAACACCACAAAGTCCCCTGTTTCAAGGGGAAGGGCTTTCTCCTCGTATTTCACGTTGGCATCTACGCCCAAAATCAGGCCCCGTGTATTTAAATCGGCAAACTTCTTCGATTTAGCGTGGTAATAGAGCGCTGGTTCATGACCGGCGGAGGAGTAGGTAAGAACGGAAGTAAGCGGATCATAAATCGTGTAAAACATTGTAACGAACAAACTTGGATCAGCATTTTTTAGCACCAGGCGATTCAGGTAGTCAAGAATCATATTCGCTGGTTTTATATCGTTTTCCAGTGTGTCCATTGCATACTTAATCATCGACATGCAAAGGGCAGCCGGAATCCCTTTGCCTACGATGTCAGCTACTAGAATGCCTAATTTATTTTTGCCGTGGTTCGTATAATAATAGAAGTCGCCCGACATTTCGCGTGCCGGAGTACTAATGAAGCCTACGTCGAGATCGCGGAATTCGTGATCGAAAGTAGGCGGATATAACTTCTTCTGCATAGAGATAGCAACGTTAATTTCGCTCTCTAATTGTTTTTTCTTTAGCCTAAGGCTTTGTCGTTCCTGATATGCCATGCCAAACGATACCATGATTTCCATTAGAAATTGAAAGGAACGTTCCCATTCTTCGGATAGAACATGGCCGTTTTCTTTCATAATGCTAATGTGAAGGCCCAGAATATCCTCTGGTGGAATATCTTTTTCGATGAGCGATTTGCTAAGCTGCTGACCGGCATATAGCTGGTGTTCGCCGGGATTTCGCAGATAGTGGAGCATAATCTTTTCGTAATACTCCTTCACTTGTTTCAAAAAATGCTCTCCTCCTTCAGCTGTGCCTATTTACAGTCTAGAAAAGTTTCCATTTTACCGCAGTAATTAGCGTTCCTTTTCCTTCGCTTGATTCAATGGAGAATTCATCCATCAAACGCTTGACTCCGGGCAATCCAGCTCCTAAACCGCCGGAAGTAGAATAGCCGTCCTCGAGCGCTTTCATTACATCTTTAATTCCCGGTCCATTATCACGGGATATAATCTTAATACCTACTTTATCGCCTTCATAAACGGGTGAAACTTCGATTTCCCCTTGTTTGGCATATAAATAGATGTTACGAGCCAACTCGGAGATAGCGGTAGTGATACGTGCCTGATCCACTTCTCCAAATCCGAGGGATTTAGCGAGATCCCGCCCGCTTTGTCGGGCAACAACAATATCCCACTCGTTATAGACATGAATGCTAGGGTTGTTGTCCACCTTTATCCCTCCAATGATTGCTTCAATTTTTCCAAGCCCTGCTCCAGATTCATAGCGGTTTTGATGTTTCTAAAACCAATACCCAAATCGATAAGCGTAATGCTTACTGCGGGCTGGATGCCTGTAAAGATAACCTCGCAACCAAGCAATTCGGACATTTTTACAACATCACCCAGCACACGAGCGATGTAGCTATCAATCATCTGGACGGAGGTCAGGTCAATAACAACTCCTGTCGAACCTGTTTTGTGAATCATATTCAACAGGTCCTGTTGAAATTGGACGGCTGTTTTATCATCAAGCTCAATTTGAATGGAAACGAGCAAATAGTTTCCGAGCTTTAATATTGGAATTCTCATTGTAGCATATACCTCCCTCAGTTAATTTCCCTGATTTCTTTTCCTGTTTTTTCAAGAGCTACGCGAAGACCTTGACTCATGGAGCTTAACGTCGTCAGCATATCCATATCGATGCCTAAGCTGATCATTGTCTGGGCAATCT
Organism: Aneurinibacillus migulanus; assembly: GCF_001274715.1. Classification (GTDB taxonomy): domain Bacteria; phylum Bacillota; class Bacilli; order Aneurinibacillales; family Aneurinibacillaceae; genus Aneurinibacillus; species Aneurinibacillus migulanus. The sequence goes on from NZ_LGUG01000004.1 coordinate 803,333, forward strand.
CTGGTCTGATGCCGACTACAATGCACTCGGCTCCGATAAGATGAATAGCTTCTGCCGCTTTGATAATATGCTGGGCCACCATGGTATTCACTTCCGCAACTCCTGTAATGTCGATGAGTACGACCTTGCTCTCGTATTTAATGGCTCCGTACAGGAGGTTTTGTGTAATCAGTTGTGCACGTTCAGTATCAATAGCGCCTACAATTGGCATGACCGTGATGCTCTCGAACAAAGGAATGAGTGGCGCGGATAATTCCATCATTGCAGAACGTTGCGCCAATAGCTTGTTCTTCCAGGAAGAGGCATAAATATCGTGGATCACACCAATGAGACGAAAGAAAAATTGGTCTACTTCTTTCATCAAGGGAAGGATGAAAGTAGGATGCTGTTGCATTTCTTCGGTTTCCAACAGAATATCACGAATGAGATAAAAAGGTTGAACGACTGCAGAAACGGGTACATCTGCTTCCGTGCACTGAGGAACATGACGATAGCATGCTTGCTCAATACCATCTACAGCTCCTTCGCGAACTTCTTCTTTTTCCGAGAAAAAATCGGCAAAATAGCTAAGAAATCCATCGTATATCATATGGGTAATAAATGTTTCAATTGCATGATCATAGGAAGAGGAAGCAGCGGCGCGTCGGTCTTTCCACAGTTCTTCGATTTCATCCTTATGGTCACGAATAAACTGTTGAGAAGTTTTCCTGAACATAGTAGCACTCCTATCTTCGTATTGCGCTTTTTGATTATATCGTTTATTGAGTTTTATAGGGATATGTGCTGTAACATAAACCTTCCCATCTTATCTTAACATAGTTTACAAAGAGAAAAATACGGGTAATAAACATCAGACAGAATATGCTAACAGGAGGAAGGCGCTTATGCAAACAGCTATCACTATCGGTGTAATTGTTCTGGCTATCGCAATCATTGTTATCGCGGTGATGCTTGTACAGTTTTTTCGTAATCTTAACGCTTTAATTAAACAAACAGACGAGACGATTCAGCATTTACAGATGAACGCGGATCAAATCATTGCACGGGTCGATGTCTCATTGGAAGACTTGAATACTATCTCCAAGGACTTAACCGGAAAAATGGACAAACTGGACAGCACCTTCAGCGCAGTTGATTCGATTGGTGAAGGTGTAAGCTCCCTATCGAACCATGTACGAGATAAAGTATCACATCCTCCTGAATGGGCGGACAGAGCGCTGGAGTTGTTAACTGCCGGATTTACCGTGTACAAAGGTTTTGACCGTATGCGTCAAATGGATGAGCGGCGGACTGAGGTGAAGCAGCGTGTCCAAGCTTAATGTAAAAACAAGGGGAAGAACTTCTTCTCCTGCGACTCCTCAACATGATCCAATCGAAGAGAAATATTATGATAAATTGGCGTGGCTTGCAGATCGGACAGAGAAAAGCCGCATTACTGATTTTATTGAGAATTATCAGAAGCCCGGACGCGTCATATGGATTAATATGTTGGCCGGTGTCTCACGCGGCGTCGGAATGACGATCGGTACAGCGATCATTATTGCTATTGCTGTTTATGTCCTTAGTTTCTTTGTTTCCATGCCGCTTGTCGGTGAGTATATCGCTCAGCTTCTTGATTGGGTCAATACATTCAAACAGGCTAAATAAACGGAAAAAAACAGGGGCAAAAAGTCAGCAACCTATTTTGTCCCCGTTTTGCTTTTTTCTCTTACTATATACAAATATACGCCTATCCCGGATCAACAAGGATTCCACCCGAGAATCTTTATGAGCAAATGAGAAACTGATCCATATACTATTTGAAAATCCGATACGGTTTTATTTTGTTTTTATAGGCGTACCGGCTTGACCATTGGCTTCAGAAAGCGTATCGTAAGAAATCGCTAAGCATAAGGCCTTCCGGTGCATAGTTACCGTTCGGCTTTGTTGGTGGAATCATATCTGTCACTCCTTTATGTGTATACTATAAGGCTCCTTACCACCTTGCTCGTGGCGTTAAACCAAGTAAAAAACGGCAGGGTTACCGCAAGATTATGAAATTGGTAGCTTGTATTCCGTAAACGGAATCGTCAAGATAGAAAAGTAAGACTGAGAGAAGGAAGCGACCAGAAAAATGAAACAAGGAATAGGAATTATTGATTCAGGCGTCGGGGGATTAACCGTCGCTAAAGAAGTGCTTCGCCAGTTGCCGCGTGAAGCAATTTATTATTTCGGAGATACAGCCCGGTGTCCATATGGCCCGAGACCAGCTGAAGAAGTACGTATATTCTCATTGCAGATGATTGAATTTTTGCTCAGAGAGAATATCAAGGCGTTAATGATCGGTTGCAATACAGCAGCTGCGGTCGTACTGCAGGAAGTAAGCGAACAATTGGATATTCCGGTCGTTGGGGTAATTGAGCCTGGAGCCCGTACTGCGATTAAAGAAACAAAGACAGGACAAGTTGCGGTTATTGGAACCGAGGGAACGATTCGGAGCGAGGCATATGCGCAAGCACTGAAGAAGCTGAATCCACAAATTCAAGTGACGAGTCTTGCCTGTCCGACGCTTGTTCCATTAGTGGAAAGCGGGAAGCTACATGACCGCGAAGGACTAGAAATTGTGCGTGAGGCATTGCAACCGCTTATGAGTGGAACGTTTGACACATTAATTCTAGGATGCACGCATTATCCTCTTATTGCGCATTTCATCCAGGAAGTAGTGGGGAACGGAGTAAAGTTGATTAGTTCAGCAGAAGAGGCGGCACGAGAATTAAGCGCTGTCCTTTCCTTTCGGCGTATGCTGGCAAATGGAGGAGATACAGTAAATCCAGAGCATCGTTTTTTTGCAAGCGGCAATTCTGAACTGTTTATGTCCATCGCAGAGGAATGGCTTCATATTAAGGTTTGGGCACATCAAGCCGTCCTTGAAGAGAAGAGAAAATAAATTCGGACAAAGTATGTATAAATCCCATCCAGGCTCGTATACATAGTAGTACAAAACGAGCCTGAGGAGGGGAAGCTATGGCACGCAGGTTATCTTTGCTAAGTGCCTTTATTGGTCTTTTATTCGTACTAAGCGGATGCGGGTTATTCGGTCCGAAAGATGCACCAAGCAACGGGGAAATTGATCCGCCTCGCCTGCATTCACAGCCGACTGCGGGAAGTGAAAAAGTCGATGCGCCGCCGTCGGCGCCGGACAAAAAAGCGGACAAACCAGTGAGTACGCATAAAGTGTATGTGCTTGATACGGATGGGCTGGTCGTACCTTGGGAAGTAGAGTTGCCTAAATCTGAAGGAACGGCTAAACAAGTACTGAACTATATGGTACAGGGAAGTGAAGGGGAGAAATTACTTCCACCAGGATTCCGAGCCATCCTGCCTAAAGGGACGAAGGTGCTTGGCATGACGATTAAAGAAGGTGTGGCAACGGTTGATTTCTCCCCTGAATTCAAAAAATATAAAGCGGAAGACGAACAAAAAATTCTTGAAGCGGTCACATGGGCCTTGACGGAATTTGAAGCGGTAAAGGAAGTAAACATCTGGATTAACGGCCATCCGCAGGAAGTCATGCCGGTGAAAGGCACCCCTGTATCGCATTTAAACCGTGAGAGAGGTATCAACGTGGAAGTTTCTGATAGGGTAAAGCCGGGACAGGCGATGGCGGTAACCTTATATTTTCAGAATCAAATGTCTGACAAGCTGACATATTTCGTTCCGGTGACCCGCTATCTTCCAAAATCAGATAACAAAGGATTGGCGGTTGTGCAAGAACTAATTCAAGGACCGAAGACAGGCTCGCCGTTGTTCTCTGCATTGCTTCCTTCCATGAATGTCAAGAGCGTCAAGCAGCAGAAAGATATTATGGTAGTTAATTTTGATAACAAAATTCTATCGTATAACCAGGGAGAAGCAAGTTCAGATGCTTTGGAATCAGTCGTGCTCTCCTTGACTGAAAACTCCGATGCAAAAAAGGTGCAAATTATGGTGGAAGGTAAGAATGTAGTGAAAGCGGGCAATGTCGATTATACGAAGCCGGTGACCCGTTCGATGATTACGAATAAAGAGGCGTATTAAAGCCGGAAGCAAAAGAAAAGGTGGGGGTTGCCCCGCTTTTTCTTTTCCCGGCGCCAGTTTAGACCCTTTACATGATCTGCGATAGGTTGTGCTATAATAAGCCAGAAATGAAAAATGGGAGGGAATGGCATGAGAAACGACGGACGGGAATATAACCAAATTCGGCCAGTTACCATTACGGTGGATTATATAAAGCATGCAGAAGGCTCGGTTTTAATCGAGGTTGGGGACACAAAAGTAATTTGTACGGCAACGATAGAAGAAAAAGTCCCTCCGTTCATGCGCGGTCAAGGACGCGGCTGGGTGACGGCAGAATATTCTATGCTGCCTCGTGCTACAGAGAGCCGGAATGTGCGTGAATCGAGTCGCGGTAAGGTAAGCGGTAGGACACAGGAGATTCAGCGCCTTATCGGACGTGCACTTCGCTCTGTGGTGAATTTGGAAGCGCTTGGAGAACGCACAATTTGGCTTGATTGTGACGTAATTCAGGCCGATGGTGGTACGCGCACTGCATCCATTACTGGTGCATATGTAGCAATGGTATCTGCGATGGGCAAGTTGATTGAGAAGCAACTCATCTCCCGCCTTCCGGTAACGGATTTTCTTGCGGCAGTTAGTGTTGGGATTGTGGAAGAGAAAGCCCACCTTGACCTTTGCTATAAGGAAGACTCGCAGGCTAAAGTTGATATGAATATTGTCATGACTGGACAGGGCAAGTACGTCGAGATTCAGGGTACAGGAGAAGAAGCGCCATTCAGTCCAGAAGAACTGCAGGAATTATTGGCGTATGGAAAGAAGGGTGCTTCAGATTTAATTACGGTACAAAAAGAAGTGCTAGGTCCGCTTGGACTATCAATTGGAAGCACGGACGGGGAGACGATTCAAAATGCATAAGCAAGCTTTTCCATGGAAGCGTATTGTTCTCGCCACAAAAAATAAAGGGAAAATCCGCGAATTCAGTCGTATGTTTGAAGGATTTGACGTCGAAATTTTAACGATTGCAGATATACCGGATATGCCCGAGGTAATAGAGGACGGAGAGACGTTCGAAGCGAATGCGAGGAAAAAAGCAGAGACAATCTTAAATTTTACCGGTCTTCCGGCATTGGCCGATGACTCGGGATTGGAAGTAGACGCGCTGGGCGGTCAGCCCGGCGTGTATTCCGCGCGTTTTGCTGGACCTGATGCGACCGATAGTGAGAATAATGAGAAGCTGACGGAAATGCTGAAGGGTGTAGCCGAAGAGAAGCGCCAGGCGCGTTTCACATCGGTGCTTGCGCTTGCCATTCCAGGTGGGGAGATATTGCTTGCCAAAGGAACGTGTGAAGGAATAATTGTGCTTGAACCTAGAGGAGAGAGCGGCTTTGGCTATGATCCGCATTTCTTCCTGCCGGACAAGCAGCAGACGATGGCTGAACTTACTCCAGAAGAAAAGAATCGGATAAGCCATCGAGGCGCGGCGTTGCGTAAGCTGGAGTGCTTGCTTAAGGAGCGTTTCTTATGAAAGTAATCGTGGTAAGTGATACGCATGGAAGCGTAGAGCACCTGCCAGGAATCCTTGAGCGCCATTCCCATGCCGCTGCATTTCACTGTGGGGATTTCTGTTATCCGCGTGAGCAGGCCCCGGAATTTACATATGTTCGAGGCAACTGTGACAGCGATATGGATGCACCTGAAGAGAAAGTAACGGAGCTTGGGGCTCTGCGGATTTTTCAAACGCATGGGCATACATATGGTGTGAAGCAGAGCGCGATGCGTCTACGCTACCGGGCGATGGAGGAACAGGCAAATCTTGTATTATTTGGTCACACTCATGAAATTACAGCGATTCAGGAAGATGGAATTCTATATGTGAATCCGGGTAGCTTACTGTTGCCGCGTTCATATTTTCTACCCACATATGCGCTCCTCACAATCGAAGAAAGAGGGGGTGGCGTGCAGGTGGAAGTTTCTTTCCGTTCTCCGGAGGGAAAGAAACAGCCTAAATTGGAACGTACGTTTATTCTGCCGTCTGCTGTCCGCAATTAGCTGGCATGGATGTGCTTTTAGGACAGGGAGGTGAATACGGAATGCCCCAGGATGATAAAGAAAACGTAATTTTGTTTCCTGGATTTGCGCAGCAAAATTTGCGGGAGGCCAGGGAAGCGGCTGAGGAAGAGCGATACGCTCAAGCGCTGGAATATGTGCAGGAGATTTTGCGTCTTGCACCCGACCACCCGGAAGCGCTGCTTACTACCGCTGATATTTTGACGCGTGCAGGACGGTTAGAAGAAGCGCTTCCGCTCCTGACGCAAATGTGGGAAGAGCAAGCTGGCGATGTGGCGGAAACGTTTCGTGCTTATCTCGGTCTTTTGCTGAAGCTGGAAGACTTTGAACGGATTCAAAGTTTGCTTGCGCAAGCGACGGAGATGAAAGAGCTTACGCCGTTTATGCCTGAAATTAAAGCGATCCAGGAAACGTTCCAGATGGTGGAGACGCAGAGAGAACAATGGGAGGAAGAAGAACGATTCTCACGCCAGACCGCATTGCAGAAAGCAGAGCTGGATCCATCATATGTCTCACGTTTATATGAAAAGCTAGAGGGCGGAACGTTTGAGGAACAGCTTGGAGCTATCGAGCAATTAAAATACATACAATCTCCAGAGACCATCTCTGTCTTGCGAGAATACTTGATGCTCGTCTACCCCGATCCCATGCTGAAAACATTCGCGTTGCGGGCGCTCAAAAAGATGGGGGAAACAGGCCCGATTTTTCTTTACAAGTTCGATCAAAAATTCGAGACTAAAATCGAGGACGTTCCCCTATATGATGAAGAGATGCCGGAAGGGGAGCGCAATGTATTGGAGCGTCTGTCCACGATCGCCTATGAAAGGGATGCTTCATTTATCTCATTCGCATTTCAGCTATGGATGGAATATTTATTTGCCATGTACCCTCTTCATCCGAACGTTGATACACCGGATGAATGGGCCGCCGCCCTGCATTACGGTGTAAGCAGATTGTTGCGCATGGAACAGAGCAAACAGGAAATTGCCAAGTTGTATCAAGTTTCCTCCTTTCAAATCCAACGTAATTACCAATCGTTAAGCGAAGTGCTACATCTTGAATCGCGAACCCAGGACATATAAGCAAAAGATGTACTGTGAATCAAGCGATGATTTACATAGTCTGTCGACTTTTTTGCAGGAATTTTTATACTGAATGTGCAGAGTTGAAAAGGGATTTGATTATGATATAATGAAATGGTTATAATGGCAGATGTAGCACAACATACATAGTGTGGATTTTTGCAGCAGCACTTGTATTGGTCATAGATCTTTAGGAGGGGAAAGTTTAAATGAAGGCAACTTGGGAAAAGTTAGAGAATAACCAGGGCGTACTGACTATCGAAGTCGAAGAAGCCCGTGTAGACAAAGCAATCGATCAAGCGTTTGCGAAAGTCGTTAAAAAAGTAAACGTGCCTGGATTCCGTAAAGGCAAAGTTCCGCGCAAAATTTTTGAAGCGCGTTTTGGAGTAGAGTCCCTATATCAAGATGCACTCGATATCATCCTGCCAGAAGCTTATACGGAAGCTGTAGCGGAGACTGGTATCGATCCGGTTGATCGCCCTGAAGTGGATGTAGAGCAAATGGGTAAAGGCCAAACGCTTGTTTTTAAAGCGACTGTAACTGTAAAGCCTGAAGTGAAATTGGGTGACTACAAAGGTCTGACCGTGGAAGAAAAGGATTTCTCCGTAAATGATGAAGCGGTAGAAGAAGAGCTTAAGCAAATGCAAAATCGTAGTGCGGAGCTTGTAGTGCTCGAAGATGACGCTGTTATCGAAAAAGGGGATTACGCTATCATCGACTTCAAAGGCTTCGTAGACGGTGAAGCATTTGAAGGTGGGGAAGCGGAGAACTATCAGCTTGAAGTTGGCTCTGGTACATTCATTCCAGGCTTCGAAGATCAAGTAATAGGCGTTAAAAAAGGCGAGGAAAAAGAAATAACAGTTACATTCCCGGAAGATTACCATGCACAAGAGCTTGCGGGTAAGGAAGCTGTATTCCAAGTGAAGGTAAATGAAATCAAACGTAAAAACCTTCCAGAACTGGATGATGAGTTCGCGAAAGACGTAAGTGAATTCGATACGCTTGATGAATTGAAAGCTGACATCAAGAATAAACTGGAAGAAAAAGCGAAAACAGACGCTGAAAATTATAAGAAAGAATCTTTAATTGAGAAAGCGACTGAGAATGCAGAGATTAATCTGCCAGAAGTCATGATCGAGAACGAAGTGAATCACATGGTGAACGACTTCGCGCAACGTCTGCAATTCCAAGGCATGAATCTTGACCTGTACTACCAATTCACGGGTCTCGATGAAGAGAAGCTTCGTGAGCAATTCCAGGGAGATGCCGAGAAACGCGTTCGTACTACACTGGTGCTTGAAGCGATTGGAAAAGCGGAAAATGTGGAAGTAACAGATGAGGATGTAAATCAAGAACTTGAGGAGTTGTCCAAGCAGTATAACCGTCCGGTTGACGAACTGAGTAAAATCTTCGGCGCCCGTGACAATATGGAGAGCCTCAAGAATGATATCCGCATTCGTAAAACCATTGATCTGCTTGTCGAGAACAGCAAATAATGTCATAATAACAACAACCAGCAAACAAGGCACGAATATTCGTGCCTTGTTTTTCCAAACCAAAATACATACCGAGTTTTGAAGGGAGGATTATTGCGTTATGAGTGTTATACCTTATGTGGTGGAAAGTACCAATCGGGGAGAGCGCGCATATGATATCTATTCCCGTTTATTGAAAGACCGCATCATTATGCTAGGGTCCGAAATCGATGACCAGGTAGCTAATGCAGTTGTAGCGCAGCTTTTATTTTTAGCTGCTGAGGATCCAGACAAGGACATACACTTATACATAAATTCTCCTGGAGGCTCAATTACAGCAGGCATGGCAATTTATGATACCATGCAGTTTATAAAGCCCGACGTGTCGACGATTTGCATCGGCATGGCTGCCAGTATGGGTTCGTTCCTACTGATGGCCGGGGCCAAGGGTAAGCGGTATGCACTGCCGCATAGCGAAGTGATGATTCATCAGCCCCTCGGTGGAGTTCGCGGACAGGCGGCGGATATTAAAATCCACGCTGAGTGGATTCTGAAAACGAAGGAAAAGATTAATCAAATCTATGCTGAGCGTACGGGTCAGCCGCTTGAAAAAATCGAGCGCGATACGGATCGTGACCGGTTCTTGGATGCCCTTGAAGCCAAAGAATACGGGTTAATTGACGAAGTCATCACTCGTAATGATCAAAAGTAAGGGGTGATTTCATGTTTAAATTTAACGATGAAAAAGGCCAACTCAAGTGTTCGTTCTGCGGTAAGTCCCAGGACCAGGTACGCAAACTTGTAGCTGGTCCTGGCGTATACATTTGTGATGAGTGCATTGAGCTATGTACGGAAATTGTAGAAGAGGAATTGGGCACAGAGGAAGAAATTGATCTGAAAGAGATTCCGAAACCACACGAAATCCGTGCATTCCTTGACGATTATGTTATCGGTCAGGAGGCGGCTAAGAAGTCGTTATCCGTTGCTGTGTATAACCACTATAAGCGTATTAACACAGGATCGAAAATCGATGATGTAGAACTAGCTAAAAGTAATATCTTGATGCTTGGTCCTACAGGAAGCGGTAAAACGTTGCTTGCGCAAACGATGGCACGTATTCTAAATGTGCCGTTCGCCATTGCGGATGCTACATCGCTCACAGAAGCTGGATATGTAGGGGAAGACGTAGAAAACATTCTGCTCAAGCTTATCCAGGCTGCTGATTATGATGTAGAAAAAGCCGAACGTGGCATTATTTACATTGATGAAATCGATAAAGTGGCACGTAAGTCAGAAAATCCTTCCATCACTCGTGATGTATCCGGTGAAGGTGTACAGCAAGCGTTACTCAAAATTCTTGAAGGTACGGTTGCTAGTGTACCACCGCAAGGCGGACGTAAGCATCCGCATCAAGAATTCATTCAAATCGATACAGCCAACATTCTGTTTATCGTAGGTGGAGCATTTGACGGAATTGAGTCTATTATTAAGCGACGCATTGGCAAAAAAGTTATCGGCTTTGGTACAGAGGCTGATGCAAGCACAAGAGACTTGAAATCCGGAGAATTCCTGCAGAAGGTATTACCAGAGGACTTGCTTAAGTTTGGCTTGATTCCTGAGTTTGTCGGTCGTCTGCCTGTCATCACAACGCTTGAGCCATTAGATGAAGCTGCATTGATTCGCATTCTGACCGAACCGAAGAATGCGCTCGTCAAGCAGTACCAAAAACTGCTTGAGATGGATGATGCTGAGCTTGAATTTACAGATGGTGCGTTACTTGAAATTGCCAAAGAAGCGATTAAACGTAACACAGGCGCACGTGGCTTGCGCTCCATCATTGAAAGCATCATGCTCGATATTATGTTTGATTTACCTTCCAGTGAAGATATCGTCAAGTGTGTTATTACTGACGAAACAGTCAAACAAAAAGGCAATCCTGAGCTTTACACCAAGCAAGGTAAGCTTGTGAGTGACAATAAAAAGCCGGAAAGCGCATAATGCGCAGTCCGCTTATAGAAGCCATCGGAGATTCTCCGATGGCTTTTTTTCATATGTAAATCAACCATGCTTATATCTTTGTTTTGTAGGTATTTTTTTCTGTAATGGGAAAGAAGGACAAATAAAGAGAAGGGGACATAAAAATAAAACCCTTGTTTTCGCCTGCTCAACTCCTTTTCTAAAGCAGCGGAATACGGCGGCAATTGTCTCCATCTTTGAGCTACCCAGATGTTTTGCCGATGGACTGCTTTGAAAAGGCAGAGTGGACTTTTCTGCTTCTGTGCAGAAAACAGAGGGGTCTTTTTATGGACCCTACTTCTTTTCGTTTATTCCCCCTCCTTCTAGGCAATAATACACCTAGAAAACACGAGGTGCTGGCTTCTGGCATTCCGCACAACAGGAGGGAAATATGAACTGGACACTACTACTTACGCTGATTCAAGTTTTCTTTGCCGTAATTATCGGCCTGTATTTCATGAGCCTGCTGAAAAATCAACGCAGCAGTCGCACGTATGTAGACCGTGAATCTCGCAAAGAAATGGAGCAATTGCGCAAGATGAGATCGGTTTCTTTATCCGAACCGCTTGCAGAGAAAACCCGACCGGCTACGCTCGGCGATATTGTCGGACAGGAAGATGGGATTCGTGCCTTGCGTGCGGCATTATGCGGTCCAAACCCACAACATGTTATCGTCTATGGTCCTCCGGGAGTCGGTAAAACGGCGGCGGCTCGCGTAGTTTTAGAGGAAGCAAAGAAGCAATCGGCTTCCCCGTTCAATGAGAATGCGTTATTTACCGAGATTGATGCTACCACCGCGCGATTTGATGAGCGTGGTATTGCCGACCCGCTTATCGGCTCGGTGCATGATCCGATTTATCAGGGAGCAGGAGCTATGGGACAGGCTGGTATACCGCAGCCGAAACCGGGAGCGGTTACGAAAGCGCATGGTGGCATTTTATTTATTGATGAAATTGGAGAACTGCATCCGATTCAGTTGAATAAGCTGCTTAAAGTGCTTGAAGATCGCAAAGTATTTCTTGAAAGTGCCTACTACAGCGAAGAGAATCAGCAAATACCGAAACATATCCATGATATTTTCCAGAATGGATTGCCAGCTGATTTTCGCCTTGTTGGAGCAACTACCCGTACACCGGATGAATTACCGCCTGCTATCCGTTCGCGGTGTCTCGAAATCTTTTTCCGTTCGCTTGTTCCATCCGAAGTGTATAAAATCGCTATGAATGCTGTAGAGAAAATGAAAATGGAAATCGAGGAAAACGCTGTTGAATTTTTGACTCGATATGCGACAAACGGACGGGAAGCGGTAAATATGGTACAAATTGCCGCCGGGATCGCCATCACGGAACAGCGCAAGAAGATTGTCCGTTCTGATATTGAATGGGTCGTCAACAGCAGCCAAAAATCGCCGCGTCCGGATAAAAAGGTGCTGGGCGGTACGTTCATCGGCCTAGTGAACGGACTTGCAGTCTATGGACCGAATATGGGGGCTTTACTTGAGATTGAGGTGACGGCGGCTAAAGCGCCTGAGCCGGGTGCGGGAACAATTACGATTACAGGTGTTGTTGACGAGGAGGAAATGGGTGGCAAAGGCAGGACGCTGCGCCGCAAATCTATGGCGCGTGGTTCGCTTGAGAATGTGCTGACAGTACTGCGCTTACAAGGTGTTAATACCCTGGATTACACATTGCACGTTAACTTTCCCGGTGGCATCCCCATTGATGGCCCATCCGCGGGAATCGCAATGGCTACGGCTATTTATTCAGCCATTATGAAACAACCTATAGACAACTATGTGGCTATGACCGGGGAATTAAGTATTCATGGTACAGTTAAACCGATTGGTGGGGTGGTGGCCAAAGTAGAAGCGGCACGTTTTGCTGGCGTTAAGAAGGTGCTAATTCCAAAGGAGAATTGGCAGGATATTTTCGAACAAATGGAAGGAGTTCAGGTCATCGCCGTTGAGCATTTGGATGAAGTGCTCAAGCATGCTATCACTCCAAAAACGGAAGAGCAAGCTCAGCCGCTTGAAGCTGCTTTACGCCAGGCAACCGAAATATTAAACCCATCTCCCACCTCCATTTAGCCAAAAAAGCTTTCCTTTACTGAGGGTTAGACAATAAACAGCAGTTAAGCTAAAATGAAATGAAGACAACCTTGTATTTGATACATTTTTCAACTGTACGAATATAGGGGCTTGGAGGTAGAAAAGATGGGAACAACCGAAAAAGAGAGACAGATCCCTCTTCTCCCGTTGCGAGGATTGTTGGTGTTTCCGGGCATGGTTCTACATCTTGATGTAGGGCGTGCCAAGTCGGTAAAGGCGTTGGAAAAAGCAATGGTGGATGATAACCTCATTCTCCTGTCTACACAGGAGGAAGTGCATATTGAGGAACCGGAGAAGGAACAAATCTTCATCATCGGCACCGTAGCTAAAGTAAAGCAAATGCTTAAACTGCCAAACGGAACGATTCGCGTGCTTGTAGAAGGGGTCAACCGCGCAAGAATAGAAGACTACCTTCAGGAGGATGAGTATTTTGAAGTCCAGATTTCTTTCTTGGACGAAGAACAGCAGCTCACTCCCGAAATCGAAGCGCTTATGCGCACTGTACTTGCTAATTTCGAGCAGTACATCAATTTGTCCAAGAAGATTATTCCGGAGACATTTGCCTCTGTTTCTGATATTACCGAGCCAGGCCGACTGGCGGATATTATCACTTCCCATCTTCCGCTCAAAATTCGGGACAAGCAGGATATTCTTGAGACCATTCCTGTGAAAGATCGTCTCGAAAAGCTTCTCGGCATTCTAAATAATGAGCGTGAAGTATTGGAACTGGAACGTAAAATTGGTCAGCGTGTGAAAAAGCAGATGGAAAAGACGCAGAAAGAATATTATTTGCGTGAACAAATGAAAGCCATCCAGAAAGAGCTGGGCGATAAGGAAGGCCGCGCGGGCGAAGTGGAGGAGCTACGCAGAAAGCTGACAGAAGCCAACCCTCCCGACAATATCGTTGAGAAGATAGAGCGTGAGCTTGAACGTTTGGAGAAAACTCCACCGACAAGTGCTGAAGGTAATGTGATTCGTACGTATATTGATTGGTTAATCGCGTTGCCCTGGACCCAGAGAACAGAAGATAACCTTGACTTGAATAACGCGGAGAAAGTGCTTGATGAAGACCATTTTGGTCTTGAGAAAGCGAAGGAGCGGGTGCTTGAATATTTGGCGGTTCAGAAATTGGTTAACAAGCTGAAGGGACCGATCCTTTGCTTAGTCGGACCACCAGGCGTCGGGAAAACATCGTTGGCCCGTTCGGTTGCGCGTGCCTTGAATCGTGAGTTTGTTCGTATTTCTCTCGGTGGTGTGCGTGATGAAGCCGAAATCCGTGGCCATCGTCGTACGTATGTCGGCGCAATGCCGGGTCGTATTATTCAGGGTATTAAGACGGCAGGTACTGTAAACCCGGTTTTCTTGCTGGACGAAATCGATAAGATGTCGATGGATTTTAGGGGAGATCCGGGAGCCGCGCTGCTCGAAGTGTTGGATCCAAACCAAAATGATACGTTTAGCGATCATTACATTGAGGAACCGTACGATTTGTCTTCTGTTATGTTTATTACAACGGCCAATGCGGTGCATACCATTCCTCGTCCATTGCTTGATCGGATGGAGATGCTATACATTCCGGGTTATACAGAGATTGAAAAGCTGAAAATTTGCCAGGATTATTTGCTTCCTAAACAGATGAAGGAGCATGGCTTGGGCCGCGATAGACTTCAAGTACAGGAAGAGGCACTGCTGAAGGTGGTTCGCCAGTATACGCGTGAAGCTGGTGTTCGTAACTTAAATCGAATGATGGAGACGATTTGCCGCAAGGCAGCGCGGACCATTGTAACGGGAACGAAGAAACGTGTCGTTGTCACGGTTAAAACGCTCGAAGACATGCTCGGTAAGCCGAAATTCCGCTATGGCATGGCGGAAGTCGAAGATCAGGTAGGTGCAGTAACGGGCCTTGCCTGGACGGAAGCGGGCGGCGATACGTTGACAATTGAGGTGTCTGTCGTGCCGGGTAAAGGAAAGCTTACCTTAACTGGGAAGCTAGGCGATGTAATGAAGGAATCTGCGCAGGCGGCATTTAGCTATATCCGTTCTCGTTCGAAGGAACTCGATATTGATCCGGAATTCCATGAGAAGTCGGACATTCATATTCACGTACCGGAAGGAGCCATTCCGAAAGATGGTCCGTCCGCCGGTATTACGATGGCGACTGCACTCGTATCCGCGCTGACAGGAGTGCCAGTATCACGAGAAGTGGGTATGACGGGAGAGATTACGCTACGAGGACGCGTACTGCCTATTGGTGGATTGAAGGAGAAGGCATTGGCGGCACACCGTGCTGGCCTTAGAACGGTCATCATGCCAAAAGAAAATGAGAAAGACATCGAAGAGATTCCGGAAAGTGTGCGCAATGATTTGAAATTCATTCCAGTTGAGCACCTTGATCAAGTACTAAGAGTCGCGTTGATGAAGGTGGCTAGAGTATGAAAGTAACGCAAGCTGAATTCATAATTAGCGCCGTTTCTCCTAAGCAATACCCGGACGGATCCCTGCCAGAGCTTGCTCTGGCAGGGCGTTCTAATGTAGGCAAATCCTCATTTATTAATAAGATGATTAACCGAAAGAACCTGGCGCGTACATCTTCCAAGCCAGGAAAAACACAAACGCTGAACTATTATTTAATTAACAAAGAATTGTATTTTGTCGATTTGCCGGGTTACGGATATGCTAAAGTGTCTAAAACGGAAAAGGAAAAATGGGGTCCGATGATGGAGGAATATCTTCAGACCAGAGATCCTTTGAAAGCTGTTATCCAGGTGGTAGACATTCGGCATACGCCTACGAAAGATGATAAAGGAATGTTTGAATACTTAAAGCATTATGGTATCCCGATCATCGTCGTAGCAACGAAAGCAGATAAAATTCCGCGTGGCAAGTGGCAGAAGCACATCAAGGAAGTCCGTACGACGTTAGGCATGGAGAAAAGTGATCCGCTTGTGCTTTTCTCGGCTGAGACGGGGCAGGGAAAGGACGAAGCATGGTCTGTCATCTGGCAGAAGATAAAAGAGGATAATGGAGAAAGACACGAGTCACCAGAGTCCATACAAGCAAGCGAATCCTAAATAAGAAAGAGGTATCCGTCTAGTGAGCGGATGCCTCTTTTTCTGTAAAGCATTTGAATTTGTAAGGAGAAAAGAGAATTTAGAAGGATGTTTTTCGTTTTTTTATCCAGGCTGTAATTTGTTCTGTCTGCAATTCTGCAAGGATCATGCCGATAAAGATGAATAAGCACCCCATGAGCGCGCGTCCGCCAAGAATTTCTCCGTTGAATATGTATGCAGTTATGGCAGCAAATACAGGTTCCATCGCAAAAATTAACGCTACACGTGTCGCAGTTGTAAATCGTTGACACTCGGTTTGCGCAAGGAAAGCCAGAGCGGTTGCGGGTATTGCCGTAACTAAAAGCGCCCAGTATACAGTCGGTAAGGTAAGTGTGCTCCATGTCAGGGTTGTTCTCCAGTCTTCGAAAAAGAAAGCTGATCCTGTACTTAATACCGCTACAGTGAGAATCTGCACGAATGCTAATGCTAGAGAGGGAAAGTGCGGTGCGTACCGTCCTGTAAAAATAATTTGCAGCGCAAACGAAATCGCACATAAGAATACGAGGAAATCTCCTTGATTCACATTTAGAGCATCACCCAGAGTTAAGAAATACAATCCGATTGCGGCAAGCGATACCCCTATCACAGCAGGCAGCTTCAGTTTTTGTTTTAGAAGAAGCAGACTGAATAAAGGGACCAGCACGACCGATAGACCGGTAATAAAACCAGCTTTAGATGAAGTAGTGTAGAGCAAGCCAATAGTCTGGAATGCATAACCGGCAAATAACAAAATGCCTAAGATGATGCCGGACCATATAAGTCTTGCGCTCATCTGCTGAAGTTGTGGCCGGTAGAACAGCATGAGAAATAGAAGCAAAAATACCGATGCTAGCAGAAAGCGTACACCATTAAACGTCAAAGGAGGAAGAGAGGCAACTGCATTCTGTACGATAACGAATGTCGCTCCCCATACAAATGCGACCAGTAATAAAATTCCGTCTGCTATCATAGTCTTTTTCAATTCGTTCACACCTTCTATATACAAATAATCTTTATTATAGCGAAAGATTAAATAAAGTAAATAGATAAAATATTCTGTTATTTATGGAGGGGGGGAGGTAAAGTATGAGGGGTGGAGAATTATGTTAATAAAGTAAGAGTTCATCGCAGGGGGGAATGTCGATGGAAAAGCTGTTACACACACGCAGTGCTAGATCCGGTCTCGCTAAAGTGCAGCGCGTCGCCAAAAAAGTGGAAAACATCCTTCAAAAATCCGGTTCATTGGAGTATTGTACCGAAGAAATAAGAAAAATAATGGATGAAGAATTGAACAATGATGAATATTTTGTGCTTGTTGATGAAAAAGGCTATGGTTTGTTGCACACGAACCGGTTGCGGGAAGGCACGCTGTTTAATGATAAGGTTGGAGAGAAGGCAGCAACTACAGATGTGCCGCTTCTACAATTGTATGCGCGCAATACAGGTGAGGTGCTAATAGATGCTTCCTGTTTGATTGTTAAGTTAGAAGGCGGACAGCGATACAATCTGAGGATGGGCCGTCTGGTGCATCGACCATTTCTTACACCAGCCGTTTTCGGATTGGGAATCTTTCCTTCCCTTATCGGCGCAACAGTCGGGTTTTTTATGGGAGCAAGCGCACCTGGTTTTTATTTGGGTGTAACGCTATCATTGCTTATTGGTATAGGGGGCGCCGTAGTTTTTTATTATCAGCTTCAGAACCGTCTGAAAGATTGGTATCGGGTAACTCGGAGCATTTCTGCTGGCAATCTAACAGTAGTGGCTTCGAATCATGGAAGAAACCAGTTTGCCCAAATGGGTTATGAGTTAAATAAAATCGTTATTGGTACCCGTGACATCATTCGCGAACTGGCTGCTTCCGCCGAAGTGACGCAGGAAGTCAGTGGACATCAGGCTAATGAATCACGGCAGTTAGCTGAAACATTCGAACAAATGTCCACAATGATGCAGACATTCCGTGAAGGCACGGAAGGACAGCTTGCATCACTTGAAGAGCTTAGGGCGATGATGGCTCAGATGATGAGTGAAGTACGCAGGATGCAAGAACATATGGACAGTGCACGTCGCCTCTCTTCACAGGTGACGGAGATCTCCAGACGAGGTGCAGCGGCAGTAGAAGACTCAGAACATCAGATGAAACAAATAGAATCCGCTGTGGAAGACTCGGTCTATGCCATCTCCCAGGTTTCAAAGAGTACGGAAGAGATTACGAATAAGGTATCAGCTATTACTCATATTGCCCGACAGACAAATATGCTTGCATTGAATGCGTCTATTGAAGCGGCACGTGCAGGGGAGAGTGGAAAAGGATTTGCGGTGGTGGCGGGTGAAGTCCGCAAGTTGGCCGAGAATACCTCAGTATTCGCCGAAGATATTCTGCAAACATTAGAAAATACTCGAAGCCAGGCTATGCAAGCTGCAGAGAAGGCAATAATGAGTGTAGGAGCTATTGAGAAAGGTATGCAGGTCGGACAGATAGCAGGAGAAGCTATTCAAGAGATGAGCGGTGCTGCGGAACGGACGAGACATCAGGTTGCCTCCAATTATGAATTAGCTAATCAGGTGATGGTGGACATTGTAGAGATTGAGAAGATTATCGAAGGACTTACAGACATTGCTGAACAGTTTAGCAGTTCCATGGCGCGCGGCGCGGCAGCCATGGATGAAAAGGTGGTCGGTATCCAGCAGTTGGCCGAAGACGCGGAATTATTATCTGCACAATCTCAATCTCTTCACAAAGTTGTTAAACGTTTCGTTATTTAGTTTTTTGTAAGCGATTTCTTTCTTCTGCTTCATAAGAAATACTTCATGAAAACTTTACAGAAATTCAATATTTTTTCATTACAATATCCACTATAAACAACAAAATGATGTGACAGGATTGATTGCCAATGGGTAAATACAGGGCGGTTATCGACATGGGATCGAATTCCGTGCGGCTGGTAATTTATTACGAATCGGCCGAAGGGGCTTCCTATGAAGTTGATAATATAAAAAACACGATTCGACTAAGTGCATTTCTTAATGAATATAATGAAATTGTCGAGCAAGGCATAGCAGAAGTAGTCAGGGTATTAACTCAATACCGGCAGCTTTGCGAGGCACGAACCGTGTCATCCGTTACAGGCGTAGCTACGGCAACTGTACGCAAAGCAAGAAATAAAGACGATTTCTTAAGACGTATCCGGGAAACTACGGGCTTTTCATTTCGTGTACTTTCTGGAGAAGAAGAAGCATATTACGGATATTTGGCTGTAGTGAATTCGATGTGTGTGACCGAGGGTTTTACGATTGATATTGGCGGCGCCAGTTCCGAATTGGTAAGGATCTCGAACCGCCGATTAGTTGAGAGCCATAGCTTTCCTTTCGGAGCAGTAACGTTGACACGACAGTTCTTTCAGGGAGAGATTCCGACCACAGAAGAGCTGGCGGCATTGGAGAAGTACATTACGGATCAGTTTACTTCTCATCCCTGGTTGAGAGAAAAGGAGCTTCCAATTGTCGGCATGGGGGGGACGGTGCGTAATCTGGCGAAAGTTCATCAGAGAATGATGCGCTATCCATTTGCCAGTCTGCATCATTATGAAATGAGGAAATACCAGGTTGATGCGGTCTTTCATTATCTGAAAGACCTTTCTCCGGTGCAAATGCAAGGAGTAGAAGGATTGTCGAAAGAAAGAGCGGATATTGTTATCGCAGGTATTGTTATTATTAAAGCCCTTCTGAACCATATTGGAAGTGAGCGCTTTATTGTCAGCAATAAAGGATTACGCGATGGCGTATATATGGAGTCACGCTTAAAGACGCAGTCTAGCGTACTTGTGGAAGATGTGATTGAAGAGGGAATCCGTACCCTTATGATTCATTATAAGGTGAACGTGTTGCATGCGCGACATGTAGAGTGTCTATGCCGTACGTTGTTCGAACAATTAGCGAAGGAAGGATTACACGGGTATGGCACAGAAGAATGGCTTCTGCTAAGCATCGCTGCCCATTTGCATGATATTGGACGTACGATTAATCTCGGGGAGTGGCAGCAGCACACTTTTTATTTGATGGTTCATGTGCTTCTCCCCGGTCTTACGCATAAGCAACGTCTTCTTGCAGCCTTAATCGCTTCTTACAAAGGACCGAAACGGATGCAGCAGTTGGCAGCTCCGTATGAATCGATGATAACGGAAGCTGAGCAGCAAATGGCAGAACAATTGGGGATCCTTTTACTAATGGCACGGGCATTAGATCGGACAGAAAGCCAACAAGTATCCGAAGTAATGCTTGCGCGTACAAGCGATGTGATTATCCTACACTGTAGGGGTAATGTGGATGGGCGGTCTTTGGAAGCGAAGACGCTGGAAGAGCATAAAAAGAAATTTAAAAAACAGTTCGGGCTTCCACTTCAAATCAAGTGGATGAAACCATAGAACGGGATAAAAAACTATGTTTGAAAGAGGGAAAGAATGATGGGGAAGAGTATTAGTGTAAATGAACGGGAAGCTAAGGTGGATTTTGATTGTACGTCCTATTATATTAACCGGGAGCTAAGCTGGCTGGCGTTCAACGGCCGCGTATTGGAAGAAGCTGAGGATACGAACAATCCGGTATTAGAACGGCTCAAGTTCCTTGCTATTACTAGCTCCAATCTGGATGAATTTTTTATGGTACGTGTGGGTTCCATGAAAGATCAGGAGAAGCACGGTATTACTACGCCGGAGAACAAGGCGGGCATGACGCCACGCCAGCAGCTGGCGGCGATTTCAATTGAAGCGCACAACATGGTAGATAGACAATATGAAGTGCTACACCAGGAGCTTATTCCGCTTCTAGCCTCATGCGGCATTTCCTTTTCAAAGCCGGAGGATTTAACGGAAGAGCAGCGTACATTTTTACGCACATATTTCTATGATCGGATTTATCCTGTGCTAACGCCAATGGCAGTAGATGCAAGCAGACCGTTTCCTATGCTGCTGAACAAAAGCGTCAACCTTGCTGTGATGCTTGAAAGCGAAAAGGATGGAAAGAGCAAAGTTTTATTTGCGGTTGTACAGGTTCCTTCCGTTCTACCGCGTTATATTCGTCTGCCGAGTCAAGAAGGCGCCGCACAGTTTATTCTGCTGGAGGATGTAATCTGCCATTACATTGATTTTCTATTCAAAGGCAACCGCATTCTGTCGGTTAAGCCATTTCGTATTACGCGTAACGCTGATCTTACTCTAGACGAGGAAGGCGCGGAAGATTTGCTAAAAGAAATACAAAAAGAGTTGAAAAAACGCCGTTGGGGTGCGGCGGTGCGCCTGGAAGTAACTTGCGACATGGACGATTATATGAAAGGGATATTACAGGAGTCACTAGAGATTGAGTCATGTGATGTCTATGAAGTACCGGGGCCCCTCGATCTCACATTTTTAATGAAGTTCTATTCTGTGCCAGGATACATCGAATTGCGTTATCAAAGTTTGCTGCCACAGCCTCCGGCCGATTTTATCGGGGAGAACAATATTTTTGAGGCAATCGTTCATAAAGACATTCTCGTTCATCACCCGTATGAATCATTTGATCCGGTTGTTCATTTCGTCAAGCAGGCGGCAGAAGACCCTAATGTATTGGCTATTAAGCAGACACTGTATCGGGTTAGCGGAGATTCCCCAATTGTCAATGCGCTAGCAAAAGCGGCAGAGAATGGCAAACAGGTAACCGTGTTGCTGGAATTGAAAGCGCGATTTGATGAAGAAAACAATATCGTCTGGGCTAAAAAATTAGATAAAGCAGGCTGCCATGTCATTTATGGGCTGGTAGGGCTGAAAACGCACTGCAAAATTACACTCGTAGTACGTCAGGAAGGGCAAAAGCTTGTACGATACGTCCATTTGGGCACCGGAAATTATAACGATTCGACGGCCAGATTGTATACGGACTTAGGAATGTTTACATGCAATGAACAGTTTGGCATCGATGCTTCTTATATTTTTAATCATCTCTCCGGGTATTCAAAAACACCTAAGTGGAAGAAGATAGAAGCTGCACCGAATGGATTGCGTAATAAGATTCTCCAGCTAATCGATAACGAAATCGCGAAAAGTACACCGGAACATCCAGGCCGCATTATTTTAAAAATGAACTCTCTTACAGATAAAAAGCTCATTAAAGCATTGTTCAAAGCATCCGCAGCCGGCGTGCAGATCGATATGATTATTCGCGGTATTTGTTGCTTGCGCCCCGGTATCCCGGGTGTGAGTGAAAACATTCGTGTGCGCAGTATCGTCGACCGTTTCCTTGAACATGCCCGTATCTTTTACTTCCAGAACGGTGGCGACGAACGAGTGTATCTTTCGAGTGCCGATTGGATGACACGCAACATGGAACGCCGCGTAGAAATTATGTTCCCAGTCGAGGTAGAATCGCTTAAAAAGCGAGTAAAAGAAATACTTAACATACAGTTGCAGGATAACGTGAAGGCAAGAGTATTGGATTCTCAGGGTATCTATACGATGATAAAGCCGAGAGATGGGGAAAAGCGGGTGCATAGCCAGCCGCATTTTCACAATGTAGCTGTAAAAAACACGAAAAAAATCCGGCAAACTCCTTATATGAAGCAATTAAAACCAAAAACGCATGTAGAAGAAAAATAAAACAACACCCTTGTTGACTATCCATCTATAGATACCAAGGGGATTGATTGTTCAGAGAGGAACAGACCACCACAATGGGACATAAACAAGGACTTTCATCTCCTCTCCTGAGCGGTTGCCTAGGCTAGGCAAAAAGCGGCCCGCTACGCTTCCATGCGGGAGGCGAACCGACGCCTGTTTGGGACACGGTGTGGTGGCTATCCACTCTGGATGGTACTGAATAATCAACACCCTTGTATAGACGATTTTTCCTTTTTTTCAGGTTCCTTACTTTATTGGTCGGGATTTTTATTGAACAGCTTGTGAACAGTGAGGTACAACTGTTTTATCCTCTTTTCTTTTTCTGTTATAATGTAAGAAGCGGTAACACCGCATAGAGTATGAATATATACTGTTCTTCATAAAATTTTCATATTTCATTTTAGTTTTAAATATAGAAAGTGATATAATTAGGTACATGTGAAAACGAGCGCATAGTATAGCAAAGACAGGATAGCGCACAATAAGAGATACGAACATAAGAAAGTAGATGGGGTGTCAATTATGCACATTCTAACAATCGGATTAAATTACCGTACGGCCCCGGTGGAGATCCGTGAGCGATTCGCATTTTTGGAGCAGGACAAGCCGGAAGCGTTGGCGAAGCTGCAGAACACAAAGAGCATATTAGAGTGTGTAATTGTTGGCACTTGTAACCGAACCGAAATTTACGCGGTCGTCGATCAATTACACACGGGCCGCCACTTCACGAAGAACTATTTGTCGGAGTGGTTCGGTGTGCCGCGAGAAGAATTCATTGATCACATTTATATTAAAGAAAATGACACGGCTGTGCAGCATCTATTCCGTGTAGCCTGTGGTCTTGACTCCATGGTGCTTGGCGAAACGCAGATTCTCGGACAGATTAAAGATGCATTCGCACTGTCCCAGTCACAGGGTGCTACCGGTACGGTGTTCAATAAGCTGTTTCAACAGACGATTACGCTGGCCAAACGTGCCCATTCAGAAACGGAAATCAATAAAAATGCCGTTTCGACAAGCTATGCTGCTATTGAACTTGGTAAGAAAGTATTCGGTTACTTTGATAATAAAACGGTTCTTGTACTTGGAGCGGGCAAGATGAGTGAGTTGACCGCAAAACACCTTCATGCAAATGGTGCTCCGCGCGTGCTTGTGGCTAACCGCACATATGAGCGTGCCGTCTCACTGGCAGAGAAATTTCGTGGGATAGCTATGCCGATGGACCAATTGCAGGATGCGCTTGTTCTTGCCGATATTGTCATCAGTTCAACTGGTTCGGATGACTATGTAGTAACAAAGCGGGACGTGGAAACGATTATGCGCAAGCGCCGCCAACGTCCGCTGTTTATGATAGACATTGCGGTGCCGCGAGATCTGGACCCAGCGATTAATGATCTGGACGGAGTATATTTGTATGATATCGACGACCTGGAGGGCATTGTTGCCGCCAATATGCGTGAAAGAGCCCGTGAAGCCGAGAAAATCGGTATCATGATCGGCGAAGAGCTGGTCGCTTTTAAAACGTGGCTTAATACGCTAGGTGTAGGTCCTCTAATCAGCGCACTGCGCGAGAAGCTTCTCACGCATCAGCAGGAAGCGATGCGCAATATTGAAAATAAATGCCCGGAGTTAACCGAGAAGGAAATCCGGATGATTAATAAACAGACACGCAGTCTGATTAACCAGATTATGCATGATCCGATTGTCCGCATCAAGGAAATGTCCGGACAGCCGGGCGCGGATGAAGCGCTGGATATGTTCATTAAACTGTTCGCGTTAGAGAATTCGTTTGAAGAGGCGGAGCAAGAAGTGGAAGAGAAAGAAGCTTCTTATATCCCGGTTCGTCACCGACGTGTACTGACTGAACAGCAGGCTTTCTAGTTTCGCTCCTGAGGAGAGGAGTTATGCCCCTTGCTTCACGAAAGCTTAATCTACGATGCTATCGTTTACATTTACGCTTGCAGTATTCTGCTGTACTTTGCAGATTTTCTAAACCGTAGCCGGAAGGTAAATCGAATTGCCTTCTGGCTGCTTGCCGTTGTGTGGACGCTACAAAGCGTCTTTTTTGTCCTTAGTATGCTGGAAAAAGAGTATTTTCCTGTATTGACGTTATTTGAAACGCTCTTTTTTTATTCATGGATACTGGTTAGTTTTTCCTTGATTATCAATTATTTGTTTCGTATTGACTTATTGGTATTTTTCACGAACGTGCTCGGCTTTGCTGTACTGGCATTAAATTTCTTCGCCAATAAAGATGCTTCGCCAATGGTGACAGAGCGTCTAACATCGGAGCTTTTGTTCATTCATATTAGTCTGGCGTTGCTCGCATACGGTATGTTCTCACTTTCGTTTATCTTTTCGTTAATGTATCTGGTTGAAGACCGGATGCTGAAGCAGAAAATGTGGAATAAATGGTTGCAGAGACTCCCTGGGCTTGGCCTGCTTGACTTGTATTCGTACCGCCTGAACATGGTGGGAGTGCCGCTTTTACTCTTAGCTCTTATTTTGGGTGCCATCTGGGCGCATATTAAAGTAAGCGCAAATATTTGGCTTGATCCGAAGGTGCTTGTCTCGATAGCCGTACTCGCTGTCTATTCACTCTATCTATACCAGCGGGTTACGTATGGATGGGTTGGCCGGAAGCTGGCTTTGTGGAATGCAGCGGCGTTTTCTCTGATTTTGCTGAACTACTTGATCTCCGGATCGATTTTGTCTTTTCATCAGTGGTTATAGGGAGGAAGATATAACATGAGAAAAATTGTAGTAGGCTCCAGACAGAGCGCCCTGGCGTTGACGCAGACTAATTGGGTAATTGAACGTCTGAAAGCCTTTGGATTGCCATTCGAATTCGAAGTGAAGAAGATTGTTACAAAAGGCGATCGCATCCTGGATGTGACTCTATCTAAGGTAGGCGGGAAAGGACTTTTTGTCAAAGAAATTGAACAGGCGCTGCTCGATGGAGAAATTGATATGGCTGTACATAGTATGAAGGATATGCCGGCTGTGCTTCCGCCGGGTCTTACGATTGGCTGCGTACCGAAGCGGGTGGATGTGAGGGATGTACTTATTAGTGAAGATAACCAGCCACTTGATAAACTGCCGTCCGGAGCGATTGTGGGCACAAGCAGTCTACGCCGTGCAGCCCAGTTGAAAGCATTTCGCCCAGACCTTGTAATCGAGCCAATCCGTGGCAATATTGATACGCGGATGCGCAAGTTGAAAGAAGAAAGCTTCTCCGCGATTATTCTTGCGGCTGCTGGCCTAGAGCGCATGCAGTGGAATGGCAACATTACAGAATTTCTACCGGTAGAAATTAGCTTGCCTGCAGTTGGACAAGGGGCATTGGCCATTGAATGCCGTGCGGACGATAAGGAATTGTTAGCACTGCTGGATAAATTAAATGACAAGGATACAGCGCTTGCTGTTAAGGCAGAGCGTGCCTTTCTGCGTACGCTTGAAGGCGGATGTCAGGTACCAATCGCCGCTCATGCTACCGTCACAGATGACAAGGTTTCTTTAACGGGCCTTGTTGCCGATCCGGATGGTCATACGATACTGAAAGAAAATATGGAAAGCGACGATCCGGAAGCACTTGGCGTGAACCTGGCTTACAAACTAAAAGAGCAGGGCGCGGGTGACATTCTGGAAAAGGTATATAAGGAAAATCAGGCATGAACACGGACTATTCCCTCGCAGGCAAACGTATTGTAGTTACAAGAGCGCGTGAGCAAGCGGGAGAACTTATCCGTAAAATCGAAGAACGGGGGGGCGAGGCACTTGTCTGTCCGGTGATTCGATTCGTTCCTCCCACGGACTTGACAGTACTTGATGATGCACTGCGACGGCTTTCCACGTTTGACTGGATCTTTTTCACTAGTGTGAATGGAGTTGCCTTCTTCTTTCAGCGCATACAGGAACTTGAGGTGAATATGGATGAATTCACTGGTCGAATTACCGCAGTAGGAACAAAAACAGCCGCCGCGCTCGAAGCACGGGGGCTTTCTGTGCAACATATCCCGGGTAAATTTACAGCTGAACATCTGATTGAAACAATGCATGATAAGCTAAAACCGGGACAGAAGGTGCTTCTTCCCCGATCTGCCATTGGGCGAGATGTGTTACCTGAGGGTCTTATGGCGCTTGGTGTAGAAGTGACAGACGCGCCCGCTTATGATACGGTAAAGTCAGAGGAAAATATTGCCCAGCTCATGAGCGAACTGAAAGAAAAACAAGTTGATATAATTACATTTACAAGCCCGTCGACCGTACGTTACTTTCTGTCCAGTTTTAGCCTGACCGAAAGGCAGCGATATCTCGAAGGCGTGCATATCGCTGTTATCGGTCCAATTACAGAAAAGGCGGTACGGGAAGAAGGGCTTCAAGTCCATATAATAGGCAATGAATATAGCATTGACGGGCTGATTGAGGCCATGTCGAATTATACCGGGTGGCAATCCCGAAGGAGGATATGACGATGTCTTTATATTTTCAACGCCATCGCCGTCTGCGTACAACAGCAGCGATGAGAAACCTGGTCCGTGAAACGTATCTACATCCGAACGATTTCATCTATCCGCTGTTCGTAGTGGAAGGAAACAATGTGAAGCAAGAAATTTCTTCCATGCCGGGCGTATTCCATTATTCACTTGATAGATTGGAACAAGAAGTTCAGGAAGTGACCGAACTAGGAATTCAATCGCTTATTGTATTCGGCGTACCGAACGAAAAGGACGCATGCGGTTCGGAAGCGTATGCAGAGAATGGAATTGTTCAGCAAGCGATCCGCAAAATCAAAGGATGGTCACCTGAGCTTGTGACTATGGCTGATACTTGTCTGTGCCAATATACGGAACATGGGCATTGCGGTATGATTCATGAAGGATATGTCGATAACGACTCCAGCCTGGAATTGCTCGTGAAAACAGCTGTATCTCAGGCAGCTGCTGGTGCGGATGTGATTGCACCATCTAATATGATGGATGGATTCGTAGCTGCGATTCGCCATGGACTTGATGAAGCAGGCTTTATTAATACGCCGGTTATGTCATATGCGGTAAAATACGCATCCCAATTCTACGGACCGTTCCGTGACGCCGCGCATTCGACACCACAATTTGGCGATCGTAAGACATATCAGATGGATCCAGCCAATCGCAGGGAAGCATTGCGCGAAGCGGCTTCCGATGTACAAGAGGGCGCGGATATGCTGATGGTGAAGCCAGCTATGGCTTACATGGATATTATTCGTGAAGTGAAAGATAACTTCGATCTTCCTGTAGCGGCTTACAACGTAAGCGGAGAATATTCGATGATTAAGGCGGCTGCTGAACGCGGATGGGTAGATGAGAAAGGGATTACGCTTGAGCTTCTAACTGGTCTAAAACGGGCTGGGGCTGATATGATTCTTACGTATTCCGCAAAAGATGCTGCACGCTGGCTTAAGGAAATCGATTAGTGAGATAGAACAGGAGGAACACGGAATGCAAAGAGGATATGAGAAATCCATTCAAAGTTTCACCGAAGCGAAGAAATACATGCCAGGAGGTGTAAACAGTCCGGTACGTGCGTTTAAATCAGTAGGTATGAATCCGGTCTACATGGAGCGTGGTCTCGGTTCGAAAATTTACGATGTAGACGGTAATGAATATATTGATTATGTAGGCTCCTGGGGACCTCTTATTCTTGGACATTGCCATCCAGTGGTACAGGAAGCCCTACGTGAAGTGCTGGAAAAAGGCACAAGCTTCGGTGCACCGACCGTGCTGGAGACCGATATGGCCAAAATCGTGTGCGAGATTGTACCTTCTGTCGAAGTCGTACGGATGGTCAATTCCGGCACAGAAGCAACTATGAGTGCCCTGCGGCTGGCACGCGGTTACACGAAGCGTGACAAAATTATGAAGTTTGAAGGCTGCTATCATGGTCATGGCGATAGCTTGCTCATTAAAGCCGGTTCCGGTGTGGCAACGCTCGGTTTACCGGATAGCCCTGGTGTGCCTTCGTCTGTAGCGACCCATACGATTACTGTACCGTACAATGATTTGGAAAGCGTCAAAGTGGCGTTTGAACGCTTCGGTGATGAACTGGCCGCGGTTATTGTAGAGCCAGTAGCGGGCAATATGGGAATAGTTCCGGCACTTCCGGGCTTTTTGGAAGGTCTGCGAGAGATCACACAAGAACACGGCACTTTGCTTATTTTTGATGAGGTTATGACAGGCTTCCGTGTGGGATACCATTGTGCACAAGGGCATTTCGGTATTACGCCGGATTTAACGACAATGGGGAAAGTAATCGGCGGTGGTCTTCCGGTTGGTGCCTATGGCGGCAAAGAAGAAATCATGCGCCAAATCGCACCGGACGGTCCGGTATATCAGGCAGGAACACTCTCTGGTAACCCGTTGGCGATGGCTGCTGGTTATGCAACATTGAAAGAGTTAGGCAAGCCAGGTGTTTATGAGGAGTTGGAGCGTAAAAGCGCCCGTCTCGAAGAAGGCATTGCAGCGAATGCGAAAGAAATCGGGATTCAGGTTCAGCTTAACCGTGTAGGCTCAATGGTAGGCATATTCTTCAACGAGCAGAAAGTCATTAACTATGAGACTGCAAAGGCATCCGACTTGGAGCGCTTTGCAAAATATTTCCGTTTGATGCTGGATTATGGGGTATCTCTTCCACCATCTCAGTTTGAGGGGATGTTTGTATCCACGGCGCATACGGATGAAGATATCGAACGGACGATTGAAGCGAATTACCAGGCGTTAAAGCAACTATAAAAATAGGTGAGATAATGTTTAGAGATGTCCCGCAATTTGCGAGGCATCTCTTTTTTGTAATCTAGGGAGTTTTACAGCTAGTTTACATATTCCTGACTCTCCCTTTATCTTCTCTTCATACGAGAAAGATATAATTCAAAAGAACCGATTAGTCCAGGTAGTACTTCAACTTATATAAATTCACGAAAAAGGGAGAGTTGTGAATGAAGAAGCATGTTGTCTTTTTCGAAGTGGAAGGCGGAACGGACAAAGGTCTGGATGGTTACCGGCTGGATACGTTGCCAATGATCGAGTCGTTAAAGAAACGTGGCTGGACGGCAGAAGTCATCTTTTATTCCGATGAGAGGAAAGATGAAATCTTTGAGCGGGTGGTTCGGGGGGCTGATGCGTATGTTAGCCGTATCAATCCCGGGAATTTAAAAGATGAGGGCGCATACTTTCAACTGTTACGCCAGCTTTGCGAATTTGACGTAAAAGGAATACCGCACCCGGATGCGATGATTAGTTACGGCACAAAAGATGCGCTGGTCAAACTGCGTGACACTCCGCTTGTACCGGAAGATACGTTTGCCTACTATGATATTGCTTCTTTTAAGATTAATTTCCCGAAATCTCTGAAAAATGGAGAGCGTGTTCTAAAACAGAACAGAGGATCGACTGGAGAAGGGATATGGCGTGTACAGTTGACGAGCGATATCGGAGAAGTGGAAGAGGTACCACTGAATGCAATGCTGCGTTGCACGGAGGCAAAAGACAACCATGTGGAAGAACATACACTTGAAACGTTTATGAATTTTTGCGAGCAATATATCATAGGAGAGAATGGAATGTTGGTAGACATGCCATTTCTCCCGCGCATCAAGGAAGACGAGATTCGTCTTCTGATGTTGCACAAAACGCCGGTTAATATCGTTCATAAGAAACCGACTGAGGGTGCGGATGCATTCTCCGCCACGCTGTTCTCTGGGGCGAAATACCGATATGATGCTCCTGAGGAATGGAGTGCGCTTGTTTGTTCCTTTCTCGATAGCTTGCCAGTAATTACAGAGAAGCTGGGCGGTTATGATCTGCCGCTAATCTGGACGGCGGACTTTATTTTAGATACGGATGAGCAAGGGCATGATCGATATATTCTCGGCGAGATGAATTGCTCTTGTGTCGGATTTACTTCGCAGCTCTCCCTGAGTGAAAATATAGCGGATGAGATCATCAGTATTCTTTCTGAAGTAGAACCGGTCGAACAATTAATTAATTATTAGACTTCTATCCGTTCCGAGCGTGCTATAAAGTAAAATATATGCGCCGGAACGGTTTTTTGTGTACTTATTATATACATCTGATTTGATAAATCGACAAATTCTTGTGGTGAGGGATAAGAAAAGAATGAAGGGCGGTGGGCGGGAACGGTCGGAAAAAGACACGTCCGCCTTTTTTCTGCCGGGGCGCAGGGCGTATCCATTCTCTTCTTTCTCCATCTCTCCTACTTCCAACCACGCTACCATGTCAAAATATTAACTGTAACTTATATAATCATATCCGAACCACTCATTGAAGAAACACCATTCTTTTTATAGAAAATAAAAACTTTACGCTAAAATAAGCATATCCTCTTTTTTCTCCCTATATATTTTAAAGAAAGTTATTAGAGGAGGGAGGATTTCTTCAGCATGCAGGACAATCAAGAAGCCATTTTGACATTTCCTGTGCAGCACTCCGTTTTTATTTCACCTGACCAAAGCGAGATTGAGCAAATTGATGAGATAGAATTGACACCGCATATTCAGATCAAAGAGACGACCGAAGAGGTTATTGTATCTGGATATTTGATGCTCGAAGGAAAATATGCAGGCAAGCCTCCGAGATTTCCCGATATTTCGCTTGATGATCCAGAAGTCAAAGTTACGGGCTATGTTGACAGTGTTGTCTTTAATCCATTCGCCATGGACCCGGATGATTTTGAAACAGAGAACGAGCTAACGCCCTTTACAGAGAAAATACCTGTCCATATCTGCATTGCACGTAGCAAAATTGAAGATGTGGGACAAATCTACGCTTCTATTACTTCCTTTGATTACGATGTCCAATCAGCTCGTAAGCTTGCGATTATGGCGGAATTAGCATTGAACGGGGTAAGAAGCGAAGTGCCAACGCAGCCGAAAGAGAAACATGTTACTGAACTTCCTCGGCTATTTGAATATGTAGCTTCTAAACAAGAGGATGAAGAAGAAGCTGAGCAAACAACAGAGGAAGCAACAGAGGAAGCAACAGAGGAAGCAAGATTAGGGGAAACGGAACTAGAAACAGAAATGGAAGTAGAGGACTACATCGAAGAGCAACCGAATATTGAACCGATTACATTTAAACAGACTCCAGATTCCGACGCTTCTGCTTCAGAAGAGGAAACAACGGAAATACAGGAAACGGAGACAAAGTCTGAAATATCGTTGATAAAAGCAGAGATAGAGCAACAAAACGAAGAAGTGAATGAGCCACAGATTGAGCAAGCAACAGTCAAAGAAGTGGATAAGCCACAGATTGAACAGGTGAAAGCCGAAGAAGCGAATAAGCCACAGATTGAGCAAGCAACAGTCAAAGAAGTGGATAAGCCACAGATTGAACAGGTGAAAGCCGAAGAAGCGGATAAGCCGCAGATTGAACAGGTGAAAGCCGAAGAAGCGGATAAGCCGCAGACTGAACAGGTGAAAGCCGAAGAAGCGGATAAGTCACAGATTGAGCAAGCAAAAGTCGAAGAAGCGGATAAGCCGCAGACTGAACAAGTGAAAGCTGAAGAAGTGAGTGAACCACAGATTGAGCCGCCGAAAGCGAAAGAAGAATCATCACAGCCGCAGAAGGAGAAGAAAGAAGAAGAATCGATGCATGTACAGCAGGTAACTACAGAGTCAAGGCAACTACAGGAAGGACAGACGAGGGCGGTCGAAAGGCAAGAGGAAATAGAGCAGGAGGAGCCGCAAAATCAAGCTAAAGGAACAGAAGAAACGGAAGAAAACGAACGGCAGACGACTGTAAACGAAGCTTTAGACGAAGCTTTACCAGAAGAAGAAAAGGAAGAAGCGAAAGTTTCCATAACATTGAAGGGAACGAAGCGGGACCCGGTAACAGTCACAACTTCCCTGTTATCTTCCTATGCTCAACGAGAGGCGACTCCGACTGCAAAGCAGACAGAGGCAGAAGAAGTGCCCGAACGTGAGGAAGAGATGGAAGAAAGTGAAGACAATGAGCGCAACGAAACGGAAAAAAAAGAAGGGGCATTATATTTAACCTCCTTCATGAGACAGGAAAAAGAAGAGTTTACGCGTTTGAAAATGTGCATTGCTCAGCAGGATGAGACGCTTGACGGCATCGCTGACAAATACAACGTGAGTCCTGCCGATATTGCGATGGCAAACGGCTTGCATACGAACGCTACAGTAGCTAAAGGGCAAGTGTTATATATCCCGGTGAAATCTTAAGGTCTAAGGGGGAAGAAAGATGAATCTGCAGGAGGAAAGGCTGCGCAATCATCTGGACGGCTACCCCTTTACGATTCGCGAGGTTAGGCATGAAGAGAATGGATGGTATGTGCTGACTGACCGCGGTAGAAAGAGAATCATTTATTGTCAGGACGAAAACCTGATCCGCTGGTCACACAGCTGGCGAGAGTATTTGGTTAATCAGGGCTTTAGGCACGTAGAACGATATTTAGTGAACGGACAGGGTGAACACTGGGTTTCCGATTCCACAGGCTCGTATGCCTTGTCGGATTACTGGGAACAGGATTATGGCTGGTCGAAGCGTAATGAGCTTCAAATGGAGGGATACCGAACGTTCGGGGAATTACTAGCCTATATCCATCTATGCTTTGATAGTGTAGAAGAAGTGTACCGGGGACGTTATCGCAAAAAAGGGACACTAAATGAGACAAGGTTAAAAAGCAGCTATCGTCATTTGCATACCATTACAAAAGAAATAGAAAGCAGGCAGAGAGACACGAAGGATAACTGGCTGCTGTATAACCTTTCCCGTGTTGTGGAAAGGGTGCGGAAGGCGGAGGCGCTATACGAAGTAAGCGGGGTAGAAAATGACAGAACCCCGCTTTCGTTTGCGCATCTCCCCCTTTCTTCTCTCGTATATTGGGAGCCATGCTGGTATATTACAGGTTTACACAATCCGGTTCTTGTTCCGCGCCATGAGGATACGGTTGCGCTACTCGAACAAATCCATGAATTGAGCGGTACGGAAGGTGTGAACCAATTTCTGTCCGCTTATGCCAATGTACGCCGGATACCTGTTTCGGAGAAGAGTTACCTGCTGGCGCTTCTCTGCTATCCGCTTCCTATTCTTTCTGGCCTTGAGAGCCTCTCATATTCACCGGGAGAGAGGAAGCGTATTACGGCCGGATTTCAGCTACAAGGCCAGCGTGAAAAGGTGCTTCAGTGTGTCACGAAGATACGGGCCTTGTACGAGGAGGATTCCGGATAATGGAACTGGTGGAGTGGCAGGTAAAGCATTTGTTGCATGATTATGATTTATATTTATACGGGATAGATGAAATGGAAAAGAATCGGTGGAGAATAGAGACAAACAATGGTGTGTTTCTATTGGAGAAGACAGGTGAGCATCCGACGCAATTGTATTTTGTCGCTTCTTGGCTTCATTATTTATACACTCAGGGTGTTAAAAGCGTGGTTCCTTTCTGTGTCACGAAATATGGAGAACCGTATATTGCCACAAAGTACGGGATGTATACTCTGCAACCGTGGATAGATGAGACGGAAGCCATTTGGCACGTACCGGAATGGGAAGCTAAGGTGTTGAGTGAAGTGGGGCGCATCCATCAGGTAAGCATCCAGGCGCAAGTAAGGTGGCGAGGATATGCACCGGTATCGCTTGAGCAGATTAGACAGCGATGGAAGAATAGTATAGCCCAGATTACTTTAATAGCAGAAGTAGCGGAACAGAACCATGGTGCGGAGGTCTTCGAGAAAATGGTGAAGAGAAGTATCGAACAGGTTCTTCATTTTGCGGAATATGCTGTCCAAGAGTTATCAGAGGCGGCTGTACGACTGGAAGGAAGGCATCTTATGCGTGCCTTATGTCATGGACGCATCCACCGCCGTAACATTATTGTCGGAGCGACCGGTGCCTTTTATATTACCCGTTTTGAGCGGGCTAACCTCGATACGCCTGTGCGGGATTTGGCGATTTTCTTCCGACGCTATGCTCCTCGTTGTGAGTGGAGTATAAGAAGGGGGCGAAAGTGGTTGGCCGCATATGAAGAAGAGAATCCATTGACAGAGGAGGAACGTTTGCTATTATCCTGCTATTTGTTGTTTCCTGAACGCCTTGCTCATGTGGCGCGTACCTATTTGAATACCGCGGAAGGGGACCGTGAACACAACGTACAACAATGGACGCAAACGTGGCAAAAGCACCTTCGGCTGCTTTCAGAAATGCATCAGTTTGCTTTGGCTATCAAACAAAAGTAAGCCGCAGCCGGACCGGGTTGCGGCTTACTTCTATATCCAATCGCATAGAATGGCAGCATACAACAGGGCGAGCAGCGTTAGTAGAACGACATCAAAAGAAGTGGGAAAAAGAAGAGTGCGGATGAATTGAAAGATAATAAATGGGACAATAAGCTGCAAAGCGCCGTAGCGGACTTTTACATAGAACGGATGGTATCGCCAGCGTCCTTTCATCGCAGAGGCTCCTTTCTGAAAGGGGGGTCTGCTGTCAGTATACGCGGGCATAAGCGGAGGGGTGAATAGAATCTTAGACAAAACAAGTGCGTTATAGGATAATATTCTTGCAAAAAAGATAAGCCAAAAGGATAAGTTGTAAAAAACTCATTCTTTTGGCTTATCTTTTTGTTTATGGTAATTGTCACCAAGTCGACAAACTTTCTCTACAAATGATAATTGACCCTATTAGATGGGCGATATATCCTAAAAGCGTAGCAATTAATAGGTGCCAGGGCACAACTTAACACTATTATCGCATTGTTTTATATGTAGTGTCAAGTTATTACTGCATCTATAGTGTTAAATTTATATTTTTCATATTTTGGTAATTTAATGCTATAGCGGTAAGTGTCTTTTAAGGCGAAATATTACTTAAACATTAAAGGGGGAGGTTCACAACATGTTAAGTAATGCTCCATTCAGTACCGCGAAGAATTTCTGGTACACCTCATTGTTCTGGCTGATTGTGTCGATGCTGGCCGGTCTTGTTGTGGCGATTAAGCAAATTGACCCTAATTTCTTGTACTTTCAGGGTCAGGACGCTTTGAATTTCGCATTGACATACGCCCACATTCGTATCATTCACACCAATGGGATTTTGCTGGCGTGGTTGTCGATGGCGATGGTTGGCGCGATGTTCTACATGATTCCGAAGCTGACGCGCACACCGCTGTGGAGTGAAAGATTAGGCAATCTGACTTGCCTTATCTGGAACTTGGCCATTGCGGCCGCTGTTGTTGTTATCTGCATGGGATATTCATCTGGGGTGGAATATGCCGAGCTGCCGTTGGTTCTAGATCTTGGGGTTGTTGTTCTGTGTGTATTGATGTCGGTTAATCTTTTCATGACTATCGCAAAGCGTCAGGAAAAGCAATTATACGTTTCTATTTGGTATTTTGTTGGTTCTTTAATCTGGTTACCACTCGTATATACGGTCGGTAACATCCCGTCTTCTATTGTAGGTGGTGCTGCACAAGCGAACATGAACTGGTTCTATGGCCATAACGTACTCGGTTTGTGGTTCACTACGGTAGGTATCGGCCAGATTTACTATCTGTTGCCTAAGTTGACAGGCAAGCCGTTATACAGTCATAAACTTTCGCTTATCGGCTTTTGGACCATCGCGACGATTTATGTGTGGAATGGCCCTCACCATCTGGTGAACGGTCCGATTCCGGTATGGCTGATGAAAGCGGGTATCATTCCTTCCGTTCTGCTAATTATTCCGGTGTGGACTGTGCTTGCGAATGTATTTGGTACGATGCGTGGTGTATGGCATAAAGTAGCTGAAGACGTAAACATGAAGTTTCTCGTTACAGCCGCCATCTTTTATCTCATGGCATGTCTGCAAGGACCTTTCCAGGCAATGATGCAGGTTAGTGCGGTTGTTAAATTTACGCACTGGGTTGTAGGGCATGCGCACATGGCTCCGTTTGCTGCGTTCTCTTTTGTCTGCTTCGTAACGATTTATTATGCGATTCCACGTCTTACGGGACGCAATATTTATAGCAAAGCTTTAATGAATTGGCACTATTATTTCTCTGTTATTGGTTTCTTGATGTTTGCCTTTACGCTCTGGATTGCAGGAGTTATCCAAGGTTTCGCCTGGATGGAAGGTACGCCGTTCATGGAGACGATTAATACGGTTCGATCGCTGATTGTATGGCGAGCTGTTGGCGGAACGATGATGATTGTTGGTCAGTTCTTCTTTGTGTTTAACCTCTGGAAAACTGTGAAGGTAGGTACGAAATTTGCTTCTGACGAAGAAAGTGTAGTCGCTTAATTTATCCCGAGGAGGGGACAACTTTGGAAAGAAACGCGTTAGCTATTTACCTTGCTGCTATTGCGCTCTTTATGATGGGAACGTTCGCGACAATCATCCTTCCGTTCTTTGATAAAGAGATGATGACGCCGACCGCAAATGCGGAAGCGCGGAAGTATGATCCGGATTCCCCGGAAGCGAAAGGGCGTCAAGTATATATTGCAAACGGATGTAACACTTGCCATACGCAGGTCGTACGCCCTGTTAAGGCCGATCTGGCAATGAACATTGGTCCTGTAAGCGTGCCGGGCGATTATGTTAATGATCGTCCACACTTGTTCGGTTCGAATCGTACGGGTCCAGATTTGATGTGGGTAGGCGCTCGTACAAGCAAAGAATGGAATCTGGAACACTTGAAAGATCCGCAAAAAATTGTTCCAGGCTCCATTATGCCAAAATACGATTACTTGAGCGATGAAGATTTGAATAATCTTGTCGCATACTTGATGAGCCTGAAACCGGCTCCGGTAAAATAATCGGGAAAAGGAGGCGACAAGATGTCTGATAAACAGAATAACCATGAACATCATGAAGAGCACTTTGATGAAGTAATGGGCATGAAGCAAGGCCATGGAAAAGTCCCTCGTTTCCTGATTGTGGTGTATGCTGTACTCGCCATCTGGGCTGTCGGGTATGCACTGACTGTAAAAGGAATCGATGAACGTCCGGCGGGCGGAGAAGCAGCGCAGGGCGTGAGTGCAGAGGTTGGGAAGGGGTTATCTAGCCAATGTCTGGCTTGTCATGGTGCTGATTTTAAAGGTGGTATGGGCGGTGTAGCTCCAACGTTACATGGGGTAGTGGATAAGCTGAAGCCGGAAGGAGTCAAAGAAGTATTGGTTAAAGGGCGCGGCAGCATGCCGGCGCTTGGAGCTTCTTGGACACCAGATCAGCAAGATTCCATGGTTGAGTTCTTGAAGACGTTGAAGTAAGAGAGCAAAGACCAGATGGTGAACGTTCATCTGGTCTTTTTTGCTTTGTGTGTTGCCGATAGTTATAATAGGGAAAAATGCGGAAAAGAGTGGTGGATAGGCATGCTGAGCGGCGTACAGATTATTTATTACATCCTTTGGTTTACGGTTATTAGCGGGCTTTTCTTCATGATGATTAAGATTCTAACGTCGCGGGATTGACACAAACACCTCAGTAAAGTTTATTAGCACTTTGTTATAATGAAAAAAGATGCTGAAAGACTTAGAAGGGTAGACGAAGAATGAAAAAGCTTTCTACGGTAGCCTGGCGTAATTTAAAGCGAAAAATGTCCCGTACTGTTCTGCTCGCGGGTAGTGCCGCCATTACGGCGTTTATTTTGTTTGTAAGTTATTTTTTTGTGTTTTCAATGGAAAGAAGTATTGACGCAAGCTCTAGTCGTCTCGGTGCAGGCCTGATGGTTGTGCCCAAAGGATTTGGCGGACAAGCAGGTGATATGATTATTTCTGGTACGCCGACTAAGTTCTACATGCCGGAAAGCGTAGTGGGTAAGATACGCACTATCGGAGAAGTAGAGATTGCTTCCCCGCAGTTGTATCTGGAAACGGTATCAACTGTATGCTGTCAGACATCCGGTGATTTTCCGGTTGTTGCCTATGATCCGAAAACTGATTTTACGCTCAAGAATTGGACAGCTACTGAGAAGCAAATTGGAAAATATGATTTAATCGCTGGTTCGGAAGCGGGCGGCAAGAATTATATTTATCATTTTGATAATGAATTTATGGAAGAATGGGTCACATTGTTCGGCAAGGATTTCATGCTGAAGAACATGATTTTTCCGACAGGAATGGGGACGGATAAGACATTATTCATTACGATGGATGCTGCGCGTGAGCTTAATCATAAAAAGAACAAGCTGGATTTCCCGGAAGGCTCCATCTCTATCGTTCTTGTTAAAACCAAGCCGGGCATGGAAGAGTTTGTGAAACGACAAATCGAACGATTGAATCTAAATGTAGATGTAGTAAAAGGAAGTGGCTTGCAGGAAACGGTGAACAAGCAGGTATTTCCGGTAAAAATGATGAGCTATATGATGATTGGTCTGGTACTGATTATGAGCGCTTTGCAAGTGATGACAATGTTTACTGCGCTTATTAGCGAGCGGCAGAAAGAGATCGGTATGCTGCGGGCTATGGGGGCTTCACGCGCCGTTACATTTCGTTTGCTGCTGATGGAAGCAGGCTTCGCTTCTGTTATTGGGGCATCTATCGGTTCACTCGCAGCTGGAGCAGCGCTATATGACAACCGCATTTTGATTCTGCAGCTGTTGCAGCTACCGATGCTATTTCCGGATTGGTCGACAGGGATTCTAATCGGACTTGGAACGACTGCGGTAACGACGCTCATTGCGATAGCAGCTGCCTTCTTCCCGGTGCGGTCCGCGTTAAAGCTACAGCCTTATGAAGCGATTCGGGAGGGCGAGTAGTGATGATTACACTTGAACATATTTGTAAAATATACAAGATTGGCCGGGAGAGAAAAGTGCACGCGCTACATGATATAAGTGAAACGGTGCATGAAGGTGAATTCGTCGCTGTTGTCGGACCTTCGGGCAGCGGCAAATCGACGTTTCTTGCGATGGCAGGATTATTGGAGCGTCCGACAGAAGGCGTCGTGCGTTTTGACGGTAAAGATGTAACTGACTTGCGAGATAGAGAACGAACTCGTATTCGGGCGGAGCGTTGTGGATTCATCTTCCAGTTTCCCAGCTTAATACCGACACTTAATGCCCTGGAGAATGTATTGCTTCCAAAAACTGTACATCGTACGTACCAGAACAGCGATGAAAAGTGGGGCAAGGAAGTACTGGAGAGGGTGGGGCTTAAGGATAAGCTCGAGAATCTTCCGTACCAATTAAGCGGGGGTGAACAGCGTAGGGTTGCGCTCGCCCGGGCGCTTATTAATAAGCCTGATGTAATATTAGCGGATGAACCGACTGGTGCGGTTGATGCATACAATGCTAGTGTAATCATAAGTTTATTTAAAGAGTGGAATGCCCAGGGGAAGACGGTAATTATGGTTACGCATGACATGAAGCTGGCAGATGAAGCAGGCCGCATCATTGAGCTTGCGGATGGCCGTCTGAAACAGGACCCGGAATAGTGGAAAGGGATATTGACTATTTCTTCTGGAACTGGGTACAATGGATAAGAAACAATAACAATGTATATCGGCAATGAAGAGGAAGAGTATGTTGGGATGCCATACCAGAGAGCGGGCCGGAGGTGGAAGGCTTGCATGGATGTACCGATAGAAGGTAGCCTCTGAGCTGTTTGCCTGAACGAGGAAGTAGGGCAGACCGGGACGCACCCGTTATCATGATACAAGTGAGCCTGTTGTTACGACGTTATGCGCGCTTTAACAAGGCTAACAAAGGTGGTACCGCGAATATACTCCTTCGTCCTTTGATAGGACGGGGGAGTTTTTTTATTTATGGAGTAAGCAAGTATTTTTTACGGAGGTATATGTATGTCCAATCAGCCAAACCAATCAGAAATGCCAACAAAATACGAACCGAAACAGGCGGAAGCCAAATGGTACCCATTCTGGCGCGACAACGGTTACTTCAAAGCCGAGCGGAACCCGGATAAAACGCCGTTTACTATTGTAATTCCGCCGCCGAACGTAACAGGAAACCTGCACATTGGCCATGCGCTGAACAATACGCTGCAGGATATTATGATTCGTTTTAAGAGAATGCAAGGCTATGATGCGCTCTGGCTCCCGGGTATGGATCATGCGGGTATCGCCACGCAGGCGCGCGTAGAAGGGACACTGCGTGAAGAAGGTATCTCACGCCATGACCTAGGTCGTGAGAAGTTCGTGGAGAAAGTATGGGAATGGAAAGAACACTATGCGAATATCATCCGCGAACAGTGGACGAAGATGGGTTTATCGATCGACTATAGCCGTGAACGCTTCACACTTGATGAAGGGCTCTCTGATGCAGTACGGGAAGTATTTGTTCGCCTATATGAGAAAGGACTTATCTATCGCGGAAAATATATTATCAACTGGGACCCGGCTACCCGTACAGCCCTCTCGGATATCGAAGTAGAGTACAAGGATGTACAAGGTGCGTTGTATCATCTGCGCTATCCGTTGAAAGATGGCACAGGCTATATTGAAGTAGCGACTACGCGACCGGAGACGATGCTTGGTGATACGGCTGTAGCAGTACATCCAGAAGATGAACGTTATCAACACTTAATTGGAAAGACAGTTATCCTTCCAATTGTCGGCCGCGAGATTCCAATCGTTGCTGATGATTATGTTGATCGTGAATTCGGAAGTGGTGCAGTGAAGATTACACCAGCACACGATCCGAATGACTTCGAACTTGGTCAGCGCCACAGCCTGCCGCAAGTGCTTGTTATGGATGAATCTGGAAGAATGAATGAGAACGCAAATATTTATCAGGGGCAGGACCGCTTCGAATGCCGCAAAAATATCGTACATGACCTACAGGAGCAGGGAGTCCTTTTCAAAATTGAAGAACATATGCATTCCGTAGGCCACAGTGAACGCAGCGGTGCGGTTGTGGAGCCTTATTTATCTACGCAATGGTTCGTTAAAATGGGGCCATTGGCCGAGCGTGCAATCGAAGCACAAAAATCAAAAGAAGGCGTCCAGTTTGTTCCGGATCGATTCGAGAAAATCTATCTGCACTGGATTGAAAATGTACGTGACTGGTGTATCTCCCGTCAGCTGTGGTGGGGACATCGTATTCCGGCCTGGTACTGCGAAGATTGCGGTGAGATGACTGTATCCCGTGAAGATATTCATCAATGCCCGAAATGCTCCAGCCAAAATCTAACACAAGATACGGACGTGCTAGATACATGGTTCAGCTCCGCTCTTTGGCCGTTCTCTACACTCGGCTGGCCGGATGAGACGGAAGATATGAAGCATTTCTATCCGACCGATGTGCTTGTAACCGGGTATGATATTATCTATTTCTGGGTGGCACGCATGATCTTCACGGCGCTCGAATTTACCGATCAAAAGCCGTTTGAGCACGTATTAATTACAGGTCTAGTGCGTGATGCTGAAGGCCGCAAAATGTCCAAATCGCTCGGCAACGGTGTCGATCCGATGGAAGTAATCGAACAATACGGTGCTGATGCTATGCGCTATATGCTAGCGACAGGCTGCACCCCTGGAAATGACCAGCGTTTCCGCTGGGAGCGTGTCGAAAGCGCACGTAACTTTGCGAACAAAATTTGGAATGCTTCCCGTTTTGCACTAATGAACATGGAAGGCTTCCGCTATGAAGAAATCGATATTAACCGCGAGAAACTTGGTATTGCTGACAAATGGATTTTGCATCGCCTGAATGAAACGGTGAAAGATACGACTCGTCTACTCGATAGCTTCGAATACGGAGAAGTTGGTCGTGTACTTTATAACTTCGTATGGGATGAGTTGTGCGACTGGTATATCGAGGTAGCGAAGCTGCCGTTATACGGCGATGACGAGGGAGCCAAGAAGACAACGCGTTCAGTACTTGCATATGTGCTCGACCGGACAATGCGCCTGCTGCATCCGTTTATGCCGTTCATTACGGAAGAAATTTGGCAACATCTGCCGCATGAAGGTGACAGCCTAATCGTTGCCTCCTGGCCGGAAGTAAAACCGGAATTAGAAGATGAGCCTTCCGTGAAACAAATGGAGCTATTAATGAGCGTAATCCGCAGCGTACGTAACATTCGAGCAGAAGTGAACGTACCAATGAGCAAGAAAATCGAATTGCTCATCAAAGCAAATGATGAAGAGATGCTGTCGTATCTTGAGAGCGGAAAGGCGTATATTGAACGCTTCTGTAATCCGGAAGTGTTAAGTATCGGCACGGGTATTGCGGCGCCAGAAAAGGCAATGTCAGCGGTTGTCAGCGGTGCAGAACTATATCTGCCACTCGCAGGCCTCATCGACATTGAGCAAGAAATTGCCCGTCTGGAAAAAGAGCTAGCAGCACTTAATGGCGAGGTAGAACGAGTTCAGAAGAAGCTGTCTAATAAAGGCTTTGTTGAAAAAGCGCCAGCACAAGTCATTGAGCAGGAACGCGCGAAAGAAGCCGACTATCTTGAGAAGCAAGCTAAAGTAAAAGCAAGAATCGAAGAGCTTAAAGGGTGAGCAGAACGTGACTGAACAATCATTGGAACAGGCACTTTCCTGGTTGGCCGGATTGGAGAGATTCTCCATTCGGCCCGGCCTTGAAAGAATGGAATATATGATGGAGCGCCTCGGGCATCCCGAGCGCCGATTGAAATTTATTCATATCGCCGGTACGAACGGAAAAGGATCGACGGCTGCATTTCTGTACTCGATTTTGCGGCAGACAGGGCAGGATGTTGGCTTGTTTGTCTCTCCGTATATTACGTCCTTTCATGAACGGATTCAGTATAACGGAGACTATATTGCAACAGAAGACCTAGTTGCGCTCATTGGCAGGCTGGAGCCTATCGTTGAAGATATGAAAGAAAGTGAGCTCGGTGCACCGACGGAGTTTGAAGTGGTGAC
The DNA here is from genome assembly GCF_001274715.1 of Aneurinibacillus migulanus. GTDB lineage: Bacteria > Bacillota > Bacilli > Aneurinibacillales > Aneurinibacillaceae > Aneurinibacillus > Aneurinibacillus migulanus. The sequence goes on from NZ_LGUG01000004.1 coordinate 846,694, forward strand.
GGCGCTGGCGCTTCTATATTTTGCGACGGTGACATACCCGGATCTTGTCATTTGGGAGACAGGTCTTGGCGGCCGGCTTGATTCTACCAATATCGTTCACCCGCTTGCCTGCATTATCACAAATATCGGGTTCGATCATATGAATATACTGGGAGGAGATTTTCCCGCTATTGCCCGGGAAAAGGCCGGAATTATCAAAAGTGGTGTTCCACTCATTACCGGGAAAATGCCCGGTGAAGCGTTAGAAATCATCGAAGAAGTCGCCAAATCGCGCCGTGCTACCATATACCGCGCGGAGGTAGAATATAAAGCGCTGCGAACGCAGCGCGAAGGCCGGGAGATAATGGACTTTACCGGCTTATTCGAAAGGATAAATGGCTGTGAACTGGGGCTTACTGGCGCGCATCAGGTGGACAATGCCGCCGGAGCGCTCATGACGCTCCAAGTGCTGAATCGTTATTTTGCCTTATATGTTGAAGAAGAACATATTCGTAAAGGATTGCGGGAAGCGAGATGGCCAGGCCGGTTCGAAAGAATCAGCAGCGCTCCGGACATCGTTTTGGATGGTGCACATAACGTAGATGGCGTGCGTGCGCTTGTGCAAACGGTACGGGACTATTATCCGGGGCGGAAAGTTTCTCTTGTTTTTTCCGCGCTAGCAGATAAAAATTATGCAGAGATGGTTGACCTACTGGCTCCGCTGTGTGAGCGAGTATGGGTGACGAAGACAAACCATCCGCGCGCGGCCAGCGCTACAGAACTTGCGGCCGCTTTCGAAGCTTCTGCTCCCGATATATCCGTACAGGCGGAAGAAGATTGGCGGGAAGCGTGGAGGCAGGCAATACATACGGTCACTCCACAGGAGGTGCTTCTGGTGGCCGGGTCTTTATACTTTATATCAGATATACGAAATGAGTGGAAAGAAAACAGGAAAGCTGGTGATGAATAAGATGGACACTGAGGTACAAAAACAGCACGAGCACAAACGAGAACATGTTCATTTTATTGGCATTGGCGGGTATGGAATGAGCGCCATTGCCCGTGTCATGCTGGATATGGGTTGTTATGTCACGGGCTCTGATGTAGCTCGAAAAGAACTGACGGATAAATTGCAGAAAAAAGGCGCGCAGGTGTTCATCGGCCATCAGGCAGAAAATGTCGCAGGTGCAGACCTAGTCGTGTATTCGACCGATATTCCGAAAGAGAACGTAGAGTTAGCTGCGGCTAGGGCGCAGGCGATTCCGTTGATTCATCGTTCCAAAATGCTGGCGCGCTTGCTGAACGAGAAGAAGGGCGTAGCGGTAGCTGGTGCCCACGGCAAGACGACGACCTCATCCATGATCGCACTAGTGATGGAAAAAACGGGAACCGATCCGACGTATCTTATCGGTGGCGAGATTATGGATATCGGCAGCAATGCGAAAGCCGGTCAGGGCGATTTCGTTGTAGCGGAAGCGGATGAAAGCGATGGCACATTCCTGGAATATTTCCCGCATATTGCAGTCGTAACGAATATTGAGCCAGACCATCTTGAAAACTATGACGGAGATTTCGAGAACTTGAAGAAAGCGTATCGCCAGTTCCTCTCCCAGGTAAAAGAGAACGGTACGGCAGTCGTCTGCATTGACGATGATTATGTAGAGGAGACGCTGGCGGAGAAAAAAGCGAATGTATCACTTATTACGTATGCAATCGACAAGCAGGCTGACTACATGGCCAGCAACATCGAACCGGGCGATCGCATGATTTCATTCGATGTAACACATAAGGGCCAATTGCTGGGCCGGATGAAGCTATCCGTGCCAGGTATCCATAATGTGTACAATGCGCTGGCGACGGTAGCGGTATGCATGCAAGCGGGCCTTACGTTTGAAGAAATCGCTGAGGCTATTATCGCATTCCGTGGCGCGAAACGTCGTTTCCAGGTGATTGGCGAGGTAAATGACATTTTGGTCGTGGATGATTATGCACATCATCCGACCGAGATTGAGGCGACCCTGGAGGCGGCCCGTTCGACGAATCGTCGTACGGTTGCGATTTTCCAGCCGCAGCGCTATACGCGTACGTTCTTCCTATTGGATGCGTTTAGCAGAGCGTTCAGCGAAGCGGACGAGGTTATCATCGTTGATATTTATTCTCCGGCAAATGATCCTGAGATCGAAGGTGTCAGCGCTGAGAAGCTGGTAGAGCTGATTAAGCAGAATAGCAATGCGAATGCGAAGTATATTTCTTCGAAGGAAGAAGTGGTCGAGCATTTGAAGCGTACGGTTGCAGCCGGTGATCTTGTGCTGACGATGGGCGCGGGCGATATTTGGAAGGCTGCGGTACAGCTGGTTGAAGTATTAGAACAGAAATAATATACAATAGCCCCCTTCTTTTATTAAAGATAAAGAAGGGGGCTATTATTATGGAACCATATAAAGTTGAAATTTCTTCAATATATACATAAAAAGTTTTGTTATTCTCTAGAATCGATACAAAAAATAGGTATTTTGATTTATTATATTAGGAAGGGAGATTTATTCTTATTATAGAAGGGGAGGGGAGAAAATGAGGAAATTAGCAACGACAGGTGTATTATTTTGTATGATTTTCGCTATTTTCTTTACAGGATTAGGAAATTTTTCAACAAGTGCAAACAATGCGGCTGATAACGTTGACGCTTTCACACAGTATAAAACAACAATGCAAAAAGGGCAGGTCGAGACGTTCACAGCTAAGGTTGATCCGGCAAATGCAGACTCTGTACGTTGGACTGTTTCAGATCCAAACGTTTTAACACTCAGTAGTAACAAGGGAAGCTCCGTGCAGGTTACAGCCGTAAAAGAAGGGAAAGCGATCGTAAACATGTATCAGGGGAACGGAAGTAATGGGGAAGACAATGAAGTTACGTTCCCTGATCCTTCGTCAGGAGTAACGACACTTGAACATTGGCAGGAAGCAGGAAATGATACAATTCGCTACTCTTCTTTATATGTAAAAGGAACAACGAGTATCAGCGGCACACCGAATGTCACACTTGATCAGAATGGCTATTTTAATGGGGCAACTAATATAAGCGGGAACACTAACATGATGATCGGCAATGATGCTTATTTTAATAACGTGGTCAATATTAGTGGAAATCCTGATATCCTTATTAAAGGAAACGCCTACTTTTTCAAAAACCTTACTATCAGTGGTAACCCTGATGTTCATATTAAAGGTGATGCTTATTTCCTTGATGATATAACGCTAAATGGCAAAAAAAATATTTGTGTTGATGGAACAGTTTATTATAAGAAAAATAAACCTGTCTTTAATTCTTCATGTACTCCTAATTTTGAAAAAATAGGTGAGAAAGAAGGAGACGGAAATAAATCTGCGCAAATTACAGTAACAGTAGTTGAAGGTACACAATCGGAAGTTGGACTGAATGGCATCGTAGATCCGAAACAACAGACCATTGAAAAACCGAAAAACGAAGCTGCCACAGGAACCGTTAACATTCGGCTAACACCATATGGCAAACCTGCTGCCTCCGAATTGACTCGTGAACCCGTTGATCTTGTATTTGTCATCGACAAATCCGGTTCAATGATACAAAAGGAAGATAAGATGGGGAAGGCGAAAGAAGCAGCAAAAAAGGCTGTTGATATTCTGCTCGAAGACAATTCCGGCAGCCAGAATATAGGTGATAGAATTGGACTTGTATCATTCGATACAACGGCAAAAAAATTAAATGATTTAACAGATAACAATGGATATCCTAACTTTACAACAGTAAAAAACAACATTGGTAAAATTGCTGCTAATGGGGGAACGAATTACTGGGCTGCTTTAAATATGGCTAACTCCATGTTTCCAGCTGGCGAAAAACGTAAATATATTATCTTTTTAACAGATGGCGTTCCAACGCATGGAAAAAAAGGTGGAGGAAACAGTGAAGCAAACATTCAGAAAGCGCAACGAGATGCGGAAGAAGCAGCAGGGGAATTGGCGAAAAACTCGATTAAGCTTTATTCCATTGGCTTCGGAAAAGACGTGCGAATGAATAACCTGGAGCGCCTTTCTTCTCTTACTGGTGGTGCGGCTTATGAGGGAACAATGGACAATTTGAACTCGCTTTTTGCTCAAATCACGCGTGAGATTAAGCAGATTTCATTAGGAGAAGTAAAGGTAAAAGTAAAGCTGCCTTCTTCCGATGTACAACTGGCTCCAGATTCGGATGCGGTTGTTGATGAAGCCGGCTATATTATTGTAAACTTCCCTGACATTCCGGTAGGTTCGGATGGTCCGATTATTTCGGAAGAGCTGCAAGCAAATTTAGTAAAAAAGTTACAATTAAAATTTAATAATACAAAAACGTATACGTTTGATGATATTAAGTTAATGTATAATACGTTAGATAATCAAACAAAAACGAAAAATTTACCTCCAGTTACAATCAATGTAGTTTCCAAAGGGATTCCAGTGCAAGGAATTGAACTGGATAAGCAAAAACTTACGCTTGAAGTGATACCAGACGAACCTGGTTCTCCTAAATCAGTAGGAGAAGTAACCGTGCGTTTCATACCGGAAGATGCAACTAATAAAAATGTAACCTGGGAAGTAAAAGATCGTTCGATTGCCGAGTTTACGCCAGAAGGCACAAATAAAATTAAAATCACCGCTAAGCGTTCAGGCAAAACAGAAATTATTGTTACTGCGGAGGAAAAAGGAAAAGAAGGGCAGGTATATACGGAGCGCTGCACGATTCATGTGAACATGCATCCGAAGTTTTCAGGTAATATGGAAGTTGTGCATAATCGTTATTATGCGATTGTAAATCCTCAGTTAAATACTGTCCTTCCAAGTACACATGAAACAAATAATCCTGCTTTGGAAACAAGGTGGTATGTATTGAGGCCGGATGGACAGTGGGAACTTATGAAGGATACAGCCGCTGGTCAACCAATTACAGGTTATTTTAAACAGCGCCAATTAACTCAGGAGTTAAACGCAGCTAGGAAAACTCCGTTTGCTGTGTGGGCTGTAACGGTCGATAAAAAACTCGATCTTACTAAAATGCCGGGAAATATGACAGAGGATGAAAAGTTCGGTGAGCGAAAGCCACAAATACAAGAAGTAGAAAAATATGATATCCAGAACTTCGTACTGCCGATCAATGCAGGAAGCACTGATTCATCAGGTGACAACCGTGCAGCTACCATTTCTGGAGGCTACAAAGTGATGGAGTTGCCTAGCCTGATTAAGCTAAAAGTGGTTAAGGCGGAGATTGTGCTTAAGGATGCTTCTTCTGGTGAGAAAAAATTATCTATTCCTCTTGACAGTGTAAATAAAGAGTTAGATACAGTAGGACAGCAGGATATAAAAACAAAACTAATAAAAGCTCCGGATAGCCAAACAGTGAAGTACCGCGTGTTCTTGGAGATGCGTCTACAACCTGTATCAGGTAAATTTGACATGAGTCATGCACCTGAAGGGGTTATAAAGGAAATTCCAATTAATGAGGAAATCGCACCTATTGTTGTGGTAAAAGGGAAAAACAATTTGCGTTAATAAAAAGAAGAGACAGTCACTGTTATAGTGGCTGTCTCTTCTCTACATTATGATGATGTAAATGTTATATCACTTTTCACATTTTCATATTTCTCGTCGTACATATCGATAAAAAATTGATCGCCCGGCGGAAGACCTGGGGTAGCTCGTTCGAAAATGCCTCGGCTGAACTGAATACTGAGCCGTGATGCGAGGGAGTCGGTTTCACGTTTTGTATTTAACTCCATATATTTTGCTGTACTGGAGCCGTTTGCAATTCCACCACGAATAAGGTTGATTGATTTTACAGAATACAGTTCGAGAGTACTGTCGGAATAAAGAAATGCGGAAAATGGAGGAACTTTCTCTTTGTTATCCTCATCCTTTTTATACGGAAGAAACCATTTCTCCAGCTTAACAGGGTCGTTATATTCCCTACTAGTATAACGGTCTGTAAGCGTGATTTTTCCACCGGCGATAATTGCCAAATTGTTCTCTTTATCCGGGTTTTCGCGAGACGAATTGGACGCCTCGCGAATGGTTACATCCCCTGTAACATAAATGGTGCCTGTCATATCGATATCCTTGATGATATCCAGGTCTCCATCAATAAAAATACTACCGTGAAACGTGAATGGGTTTTCAGTATTTGCTGCATTACTCGTAAATGCGTCTTTGTCTCCCATTTCCACCGTTGCTTTGTAATCAGGTGTATCAGGTGCGATGAAAAGTTGCTTTCCATTTTCATGATATAAAACATCACCAGTAAGCCGAACCGTTAAAGAGGGAGGCTCCCCTGCTTCCAATTTTTCCTGCCTTGAGATAAGGAAAATTTTATCGGTACCTGTAGGCGGGTCTACTTTTACAAAGCCAGTAGCTTCTCCTTCTCCAAAGAAAATAGATTCATTATTCTCCACTGTGAAGTCTGGAGACGTTGGACGATTAGCTTCAATTATATCCTTAATATATTTTTTAACTGTTAATTCTTGATCAGCCCATTTACGGAACAGAGTCGTTGGGATATCGTCTTTTTCCACAGTTTCAAGAAAAGGCGGCTCATAGCCTGGTAAATAAGGCTTGGGTGCGCTTAATTCGGTCTTTGTATCATCTGCCAACGTTAGGGGCGTCATAATGCCTGCACTCCGTAATGCCTGACGGGTAGCAATTGGCGTACCGCCTTGCAGCGATTTCTCAGTGGGTGCTTCAGCTTTCGGTGTTCCTGTTTGATAGATTCCATTTTTTGTAGCGGTATCTGTGTCATTGGACAGAAAAAGGTTGCCCTCGATATATGGTTTATTCCATGCCTCACCGGCTGTCTTCCATTCCTGTGTTTTATCTTCAGTTTCCTCTGAATAACGATAATCAGTACTTGTAACAACGACAGGAGCCAGCACATTGCCAATGATGTTAGTTCCCCCGAAGAGACGCAGTTCATTACTGGTGCTTACAGCATAATGAAAAGGGGCAGGAACGGTATTGATGTACACCGTTGAAGTTAATTTCACTTGCTTTTGCAACGTTTTGAAACTTCCTGCGTTTTCTCCTCCTTTTGGAACTCCAAGTACGGATACCTTTAGCTTGCGTACGTATGGCTGACTTGTTCCACTCTTCCCATCTTTGTAGGGAAGAGCATTTTCACCACTATCGTCTAAGCAGTCCACATAACCGATAGCAAAACCCGTATTCGGGGAACCGGGAAGAGGTGTGAACTTATATAAGTTTTTGTTTTCATCTTGATTTGCCGCAATTTTATCAACATATTGCTGTAGCAACTCGTCCCCCTTCCCCGGATTTTCCATTGCCTGCCGTAAGGGATGAGAAGGATTAGCAAGGTCCTCCGGCGTAACACGAGATAATTCTGTCTCCAGCTTCTCCTTAAAATAGAGCATCCCCATCTCTGCTAGCATTTTTCCATCCGTTTCTTCGTTAGTATATGTTCTTACTTTACTAGACTGCATCGTTATACTGAGAACAGATAGGCCAAGAACGGTAAATAACACAAGAATAAAAAGCACCGTTATCAGGGCAAGACCTTTTTCATTTTTAAGTATGTGCATCGCGTTTTCACCCCCTTTTTAGATTCGTTACAGCAAAGCTTGTTTTAATAATACGAATAAAGTGCAAAGGCTCTTTATCATTGGGGGCTCTTTCACTTCTTAGGCGATTTAATTCGTTTAGTACTTCAGAATCGTTTAAGAAAGCTGATTTTTGCCCGTTTTGTATTGTGCCGTTTCCCCTGGGAGCGACAAGTAAATAAACAGTCAGTACTTGTTTTTCTTCATCTAGTGCAAATACACCATTTGCTAAATAAGAGAAACTATTGTATTCAAAGTTTTTATGTACATCGTTTTTGTCTGATACATTAAAACCGTAACTTATTCTTGTAAGTGTTGTTTTTTGTATGTCGTCTGCTTGGTCGTCCGCCTTGTAATATTCTTTCTGCAAATTGTAACGTTTTATTCCGGGATGTACGCTTGCTCTTTCAGAGACAGGAAGAAGATTTTGTCCGGCTAGGTCGTGTGAGAAAATCGAAAGTAAAGTAGAATCCACATCCGCTGTATTTCCATCCAATTCAAAATAGGAAGCATCCTGCACGGTGTTAAGAATAGTAGAAAGGAGGAAATCTGTTTCATTTTGCAACTCTGTTTCCACACGTGTTCGATCGTACAATGAAATGCTAGAAATATAATAAGAAGAAAGGGGCAGGATAATAGCGAGAAAAATAACCGTCGCCGTCAGCAATTCCACCAAACTGGCCCCTTTTTCATTTCGGGTAATATTAAATAGGTAATAAATGAATGCAAAGGGTTGAGGTGACATGTCTCAATCTCCTTTCTTTGGATTGGCAATAGCTGTATGAAGTGTGGCTAATATGGAATCTGCCCCTTCTTGCTTCACTGTAACTTGTATTGTATAGAGAGGTTCTAGTTTACTTATCACAATAACAGGTTCATAAGTGATTCCATTTAATGAAACGTTCGATAATGAAAATGGTTTATTCAATATTTCAGTCTCTTTTGCTGCAATCTCTTTATAACTCGATGTAGCAAGTAAGGTTGTACCAGATTCAATTAGTGTTCCATTCCCTGCCTTCCACTGTTCGGTAAACTGTCTTGCAATATTCATCGCTACTAGCTGAGAATCCTGACGCTTTATATTCGAAAAGCTGTTTACAAAATATACATTAAATAATAGAAGAGAAACAGAAAAAATTATGATAGCTGCTATCACCTCAATTAATGTGAATCCTTTTTCGTTAGATAGAATGCGCATATATGTTCACCGCCTTTTCTATATACATCTGATTTCATAAATTGACAAATGTTTATGGTGGGAGGTAAGAAAAAGACACGCTGGCCTTTCTTCTGCCGGATCGCAGGGCGTATCCACCCTCTTCTTTTTTCCGAATCTCCTCCTTCCAACCACATTCCCCTGTCAAACTATCAAGTGTAATTTATATGGAACTATTTTACCACTTATGACTCTTATTAAATAAGGAATATTTAATATTGAAATATATTTTACGTGTATTTAATAGGTCTTTTTTTCCTCTGTTGAATATTGTACTATTGTATTTGTACCTAAACCATAATAGGAATAAATAGGTGAGTTGGTGATTGAATGCTTGTTTCAGGCTTGCCAGGCTACTATCTTATATATTTTTTATTAACGCTGCTATTCTATATTATTTTAAGAAAAAAGACTCAAGCTATTAAATCCGTATTCATTTTTTTTGTTGGGTCTATAGTTATGGGGATCATTGCTCCGTTAGTGTTCCTATTGTTTGGCAACGGAATTGGATTTTTATTCATAGTTAGCAGTACGATAGCTCTTTGTGTTGGACTTTTCGTCTATAAACAGAAGAAAAACGTCTTGTTACATGAGCAAGAAGAGAGTGCAGAAGATGAAGACGAAATGGTGCAGGAGAAAAGTGAACAAGCAAACGTATTATCGCCAGCTGTACCTCATACAGAAGAGCCTGATACACGGGCGGAAGTCGATCGACTACTTATAGAATTGCTTAATCATGATGCGACATCTTCGGAACAAAAGAAGCCAATAGTGGAGAGTAAAGTATCTCAAGAGAATAAGCAGGATTTATTAACAACAGAAAATGAACTTCTAAAGCTTGATGATATTTTTAAAGAAGAATCTTCATATGAAAGTATTGATTGCCCCACTAAAATCGATCATCAGATGCAAGATGGGGGGGAAATATTACCCTCACCTAGAGCTGAAATGGAAAAGATACCTACAGATGAAAAACTGTACCTTCCTTTATCCAAAGAAAAAGAGGAATTAAAAAATGAGGAAGAAGAGTTTCCACAATATATTTTTGAAGAGAAGACAGAACAGGAATTAGATATTCCAGACATGAGAGATGAGCATATTTACACGCCTGAAGAGGAAGAAAATATGTATTATTCGGATCTGGAAGAGGTGCTGGCGGAAGAGGAAGGTCATAAAGACTATATGATACCAGCCTCTAACGCACTTGAAGAAGGAGAAAAAAATGAGGCAAAGCGTACCGTAGTGAAAGAAGAAACAGCATCCGCTATCAGTAAGGGTGATAGTATACCAGAATGGTCTTTTGCAAGTATAGAAGAAGACTTTTCAGAGTCGATTCACTCTATAGAGAAAGAGTTTTCCGATATAGAGGATGAAACAAATAAACACACTGAAGAGCAGACGCCATTGGAATGGGACCTAATCGGTGAAGAGCCACAACAGGTATCGGAAGAAGCACAAACTGGACTAAATAAAGAGATAAACTTTGTACCCGAAGACATTGCCATGGTACAGGAATACTTTTTGAAAGCTTCGTCCGCTTTAGAAAAAAACAATTATGAGGAAGCATTAATTAATTTACAGCAAGCGTTGGAATATAAAGTTCCTTTTGAAGCTCGAGCCATGCTTGTTGAAGATTATTTGTTTTTACTGAAAGAGATGGGCTTATACAAACGAGGAATTAGTGAGTTAGAGAATCTTCGTTCTTATATTATAGAAATAATGCCGAAAGGTGAACGTCGAGCTAAGGCGATCGAGGACGTTTCCAAGCAAATCTGTTATATCCAGATAGTTACTGAAATGCTGGAGCAGGAAGGAAAGCCTAATCTGCCTTGGTCTCTTATTCCGCATTTTATTATTGAACAGGCAGAGAAAAGGATGATTGAATAAAAAATGTCCTGTTTGCTAAACATCAGTAAATTAGATAAAAGGAGTCGGTTCAAGTGAGACAGAGTCAGCAGTTGATAGGTATGCCGATTATAAGCATTATGGACGGAAAAGAAATTGGAAAAGTAAAGAGCTTGTTGGTGAACCCGGAGTCTGGAAAGGTAGAATTCCTCGTTATTCATAATGAGCGCTGGACGCTTGGGGTAAAAGTGCTTCCATTCCGACAGGTGCAAGGGCTTGGTGATTATGCTGTTATGACGGAAAGTGAATCTGCTGTGATCGATTTATCAGAAGACACTCTGGCTAATGAATTAAAGACAAAGGGTGTGAGTATTATTGGTAACCGCGTAATTACTGCGGCAGGCCAATTTATTGGAGAGGTAGTTGAATATTATGTAAATGCTGAAAGCGGAAAAGTGGAAGGCTGTGTTATTGAAAAAGAATCCAATGATCAGCAAGTACTAAATGCTGAATTCATTATTACAATGGGGAAAGAAATTTTGATTGTGAAAAAAGAAAGCGTCGAAAACCTGATAAATAAATCTGAATTTGATCGCATGTCTGTTTCACAGGCAAATCAAGAGGAAGTAGATCGAGTGGACAAATCCCTGATTTTCTCGAAAGATACCGTAAATATTACAGGAAAGCGTGTGACAGCTGATATATATGATGAGAATGGTGATGTGATTGTACCAGAGGGTGAGGTCGTAACTGAAGATATAGTCGAACGTGTAAAGCGTATCGGAAGAAACAAACTTGTCGAGCTGACATTAAAAATTGCCGAATAGATAGAAACCGTAGACGGATATAGAAGGATGGCGGGAGAGGTGGTGGAGCAACGATGCTCCAGCGTATAAGCAGGACGCAATTTTTATCTGTTTTATTGCTTATGATAATACAGACTGTCGTTATTAGCGGTACAGCTCTTTATTTATCAGGTGCACTCAAAGAGCGAACACAACAGAAAAGCATGTATCAACAGACGGTAACAGTCGGCGGTATTAGTGTTGGCGGTCTCAATACAGAAGAGGCAGAGGCGAAAATCGAGAAGGTTCTAGGAGAGGTACAGAAAAAAGGTACACTGCAAATTATGATGGAAAAGCAGTCGTTTCCTATACCTTTAAAGGATATTCAAATTAAGTATAATGTACCAAGTTCGCTTCGCGAGGCACAGCGGACTTCGGAAGAATTAACAGGTGTATGGGGAATGTGGAAGAAATGGCGTGGAACGTCTCCGTCTCCGTATCTTCCTCTATATGTCACGTTTAACGAGGAAAAGCTGACAGCTATCATTAATGAAATCGCACGTAATGTAAACCGACCAGCTGAACCCGCCCGGGCAAGAGTAAGCGGCACGTCCATTTCCATATTACCCGAGAAAGCAGGCTATGTAGTAGACATTCCCGGAACCATAAGTGCGATTCGCGAACAGCTACAGGAGGAAGTTCAGATAAGTCGAGTCTCTCTCGTAGTCGAAAAGGATATTCCTCAGATTACAAAGGAAAGCTTAAAAGATATTAAAGTCATGCTTGCTGATTACAGCACACCTATAGCATCCACACCTAATCGTTTATTTAATGCGGAACAGGCGGCTAAATTACTCAATGGTGTTGTATTGCTGCCAAGTCAGACCTTTTCTTTTTTTGAGAAAGTAGGGCCATTTACAGAGGCAAAAGGTTATATTTCCACGAGCGTTCAAAATGATGAGGATGCGCAGGATGGGGTGATGGGTGGAGCGATTCAGGTTGCTTCTACCTTATACATTGCCGCAGCGAAAAGCGGGCTCTCTATTATAGAACGCCATAATAATGTTCGTCCCATAGCATCAATTCCGCTTGGATATGATGCGTTCGTACGGGATAAGGAGCTTGATTTGCGATTTGTTAATCGTTCAAAACAGCCTGTTTACATTTATGCGGAAGTAAAAGATACACAGCTACGGGTTGCACTGTTTGGTGCTAAGGCGATTGCAAACGGTAGTATTGAAGTGAAAGAAGAGAATAAAATAGCACCGGAAACGATTGTACGCAGTGATAAATCGTTAGGGCCAGGGCAGGAGAAAATTATTCGTCGTGGCAAGGAGGGTGTTCGGGTTAAAGTCTTTTTAACGCATTCTAATGAAGAAGGAGTACCAAAAAGAGAATTGCTTTCAGATGATTACTATAAACCTTTACATAATATTGTGGCGTTTGGTCCGATCCCTGAAAATATGAAAAATAAAGCCCAGCAGCAAACAACGAATCCCCCGGAAAGTGAGTCATCCGTTGCTTCGGAACCTTCACAGGATAAGGCTCCTAATTCTACGGATAAGCAGCAAGAGCAACCATCCAATCCTCAAAAGAAGAGGAATGTCTATATCTTTTAAGTATGGGGGGAAAAATGCATGGAAAAGAAACGGCTGGGAGATATATTAATTGAAACGGGTATTATTTCTGAAGTGCAATTAAAAGAAGCACTCGATGAACAGAAGAACTCAAAAATGAAGCTAGGGGATGTACTTCTTAGCAAAGGATTCATTAACGAACAACAGTTAATTGAGATTCTAGAATTTCAACTCGGCATTCCCCACGTAAGCCTGTACCGATATAAGCTTGATGCTTCTTTGTCCAGTATTCTCCCAGAGGATATTGCAAAACGTTATCTTGTCGTCCCGTTAAAGCGTGATGAGGAAAAGCTGACGGTTGCTATGGTAGATCCGCTTGATTATTTTGCAATTGATGAAATGCGTATTAGTACAGGATGCTCCATTGTTCCCGTCATCGCCACAAAAGAAGAAGTTCAGCGGGCGATTGCCCGTATGTACGGCATGCAAGGCTCAGTTAAAGAGTTAATGGATGACATGGCTCAGAAGGTTGCGGTAGAAGAGGAAAGCCTGCTGGCTGAGGATTCCCCGATTGTCCGTCTTGTATCCCAGATGTTTGAACAGGCTGTGCAACTGCGAGCAAGTGACATTCATATTGATCCACAGGAGGACGGCATTCGCATTCGTTACCGGATTGACGGCGTGATACGTACCGAGCGTATACTCCCCAGTCATATGAGCGGTATCCTTACAGCTCGCCTCAAGATTATGTCTAATCTTAACATTGCGGAGCGTCGTCTACCACAAGATGGGAGAATTGAGCTTCATATAGGCTTTAAAGATATCGATGTGCGTGTTTCCACGTTGCCTACCGTACATGGCGAGAAAATTGTCATGCGTTTACTGGATACTACGAATGCATTAATCGACTTGGAAAAGCTGGGTTTAACAAAGAGAAATCTTACGGCTTTTCGCGATTTAATCAGTAGACCAAACGGGATTTTACTTGTTACTGGTCCGACCGGTAGCGGGAAATCATCGACTTTGTATGCAGCACTTCATCACTTAAACGATGACTGTGTGAATATTATCACAGTTGAAGATCCCGTTGAATATCAATTGGAGGGCATTAATCAAGTACAAGTGAACTCAAACATTGGTATGACATTTGCTTCTGCTCTTCGTTCGATTTTACGGCAGGATCCCGATATCGTTATGGTAGGTGAAATTCGTGATACAGAGACAGCTGAAATCGCGATTCGGGCCGCTTTAACCGGACACCTTGTGCTTAGTACTTTGCACACGAATGATGCAGTCAGCAGTATAACCCGGTTAATTGATATGGGAATTCCTCCATTTTTAATAGCATCCTCAGTTAATGGAGTGCTGGCTCAACGGCTTGTGCGTAAACTATGCCCGCAATGTAAGCAAAGCTATACACCGAGGGAGGATGAAAAGGAGTTATTTACTAAAAGAGGATTGAAAATCGAACAATTGTGGCGTGGAACGGGATGTGGAAATTGTAATTCGACCGGATATCGTGGGAGAATGGCCATCCATGAAATTTTTCGTATGGACGATATACTGCAGCAGATGATTACGAAACAAATGCCGACTGCCGAATATAAGAAGTACGCCTTGCGTAACGGAATGATTTTATTGTTTGACGATGGTCTTTTAAAAGTAAAACAAGGGTTAACTACCATCGAAGAACTATACAGGATTTCCACCAGGGAGTAATAAATTTATTTTTGCGGGTGAGGAATAATGGCTGAACTTGATATTAATAAGCTGCTTCGTTATGCGTTTGAAAAAAGAGCTTCCGATCTTCATATTACCTCAGGGTCGGCGCCAATTTTTCGGCTTGATGGAGAATTGCGTCGTCTTGACGTGAGCCCGTTAATGCCACCAGATACGGAAGCGATTGCCAGGGAAGTAATGGGAGAAGAGCTTTTTCAGAGCTTTAAAGATGAGGGAGAGGCCGATTTTTCATATGGAATAGCAGGAGTTTCCCGTTTTCGGGTTAATGCCTATCATCAGCGTAAGAGTATTAGCCTGGTATTTCGGGTCATTCCAACAGAAATACCAACACTCGAAAAATTAAATATGCCGAAAATCCTTGAGAAGCTATGTCATAAGCCGCAAGGACTTGTGCTTGTTACAGGACCTACTGGTAGCGGGAAATCGACAACGCTTGCTGCAATGCTCGATTATATT
Organism: Aneurinibacillus migulanus; assembly: GCF_001274715.1. Lineage (GTDB taxonomy): Bacteria > Bacillota > Bacilli > Aneurinibacillales > Aneurinibacillaceae > Aneurinibacillus > Aneurinibacillus migulanus. The sequence goes on from NZ_LGUG01000004.1 coordinate 861,908, forward strand.
AATCGTAATATGCGTAAGCATATTATTACATTAGAAGATCCAATTGAGTACTTGCATCGTCATAAGAGCTGTATTGTTAATCAGCGTGAAATAGGTTTTGACACAGTAGACTTTGCGACTGGACTACGGGCTTCCCTTCGGCAGGATCCAGACGTCATTCTGGTGGGTGAGATGCGTGATTTGGAGACGATTAGCACTGCCATTACAGCAGCGGAAACCGGGCACTTAGTTTTTGCTACCCTTCATACTCCGGATGCACCGCAAACGATTGACCGGATTATCGATGTGTTTCCTGGTCCTCAACAGCCGCAGATGCGCATCCAATTGGCCTCAGTGTTGCTTAGTGTCGTATCGCAGCGGTTGTTTCCGAAGGTTGGTGGCGGTCGGATTGCCGCAACGGAAATTCTTGTAAACACGCCAGCCGTCAGCAACTTAATTCGCATGGAGAAAGTACACCAAATCCGCAGCATTATGCAAACAGGACGCGAAATGGGCATGCATACGCTGGAGATGTCGATTAACGAATTGATTGCACAAGGTGCTCTCATGAAGGAAACGGTGAAGAACTACCTCAATGAAAAGGTGCTGGAATAGATGGCTACGTTCGCATATGAGGCGAGGGAGAGGAATGGTAAAAAGCAAAAAGGGATGATTGAGGCAGCTACCCAGAGCGCTGCAATTACTGAGCTAAAAAAACGTGGACTAATCGTACTTCGGGTAAAGGAAGAAAAGAAAACGGTTCTGCAGATGGAAATCCAGATCGGCAAGCCGATAAAACCTCAGGAATTTGTCGTTTTTCTCCGGCAATTTGCCACGCTTATTCGTGCAGGCGTAGGGTTGGTAGAAGCGGTGCATACGCTTGCTGCGCAGACCGAGAAAAAGCAGTTTAGAAAAGTGCTGGAAGAGATTGAAGCAGATATCCGTAATGGGATTCAGTTATCGGAAGCCGCCTCAAGGCATCCAAAAGTGTTTGAACCATTATTTATTAGTATGGTACGGGCTGGTGAAGCCTCCGGTAGTATGGAGATTATATTTGACAGGCTGGCCTTTTTCTATGAGAAATCGTACTACACGAAAGAGAAGGTAAAATCAGCGATGGCGTATCCGCTCATTATGCTTGTGCTGGCGGTTGGTGTTACGGTTTATTTGCTGACAAATGTAGTTCCTACATTTGTCAGTATGTTTCAAAGCTTAAATGCAGAGCTTCCTGTGATTACAAAACTGGTTTTGAATGTAAGTAATAGTATTACGTATTCTTGGTACATTTATATTATGTTGATGATGATTTCATGGGTAATTTTTCGTTTTTTTGTCACAACTGAATATGGACGAAAATTCCTAGATTATGCTAAACTAAAAATGCCTGTTTTCGGTAGATTATTCCAGAAGAGTTCGCTGGCGAGGATGAGTCGTACACTAAGCACATTGTTTGCGAGTTCCGTTCCCATTCTACAGGCATTAAGTATTGTAGAAAAAGTTGTAGACAATAAGGTGATAGGAAACACATTATCGAATGCGAGAGACAGTCTGCGACAGGGACAGCCGCTGTCTGAGCCGTTAAAGGGCTCCTGGGTATTCCCTCCTTTGGTTACACGCATGATTTCTATTGGGGAAGAGACGGGGGCATTGGAGACAATGCTGGATAAGATCGCCGATTTTTATGAAGCGGAAGTGGATAATCAGGTGGATAAGATCAAGGCGTTAATTGAGCCGATTATGATTGTCATACTTGCCGTTCTAATCGGGATAATTGTACTGGCAATTATGATTCCTATGTTTGATATGTATTCACATATTAAATAAAATTTGAGGGGGAGAGACACATGATTCTTCGTATGAAAAAAGTATTGAAGGAGCAGCGTGGTTTAACATTAATTGAACTGTTGGCCGTTGTTGTTATTTTAGGTATTATTGCAGCGATTGCCGTACCGGCGATCGGGAATATTATTGAGGGACAGAAGGAAAAAGCGCATAAAGCAAATGCAATTATGCTTTTAGATGCAGCGAAGCTATATTTTTTAGATAATCCAAACGAAGCTACAGGGGATAAAGCAGTCGACTTAGCCACACTTGCTGGCAAAATGCAGGGTGGTGGCGAAGCCAAAAAATATTTGGATGCCATACCGATTAATCCTGATACAAACGCAGCATATGCAGGAGGAAATGTTCAATATAATAAGGGAGATAATAAAGTAACTTTAGAAGGTGCTAAATTAGGTGGTAAAGAAATTAGTGGCTGGACAAGGCAAGAAGTTTTGAATGAGAAACAAGGTACACCTTAAAGCTATTAAAAAAGAGCAATATTTAAAAACTCCCAAGTATAATAACTTGGGGGTTTGTTTTTTAAGTCTTTATCTATATAAATTACACTTGATATTTTGACAGGATAGCGTGGTTGGAAGGAGGAGATTCGGAAAAAGAAGAGGTTGGATGTGCCCTGCGCTCCGGCAGAAGAAAGGCAAACGTGTCTTTTTCCGACCACTCCCGCCCACCGCCCTTTCTTCTTTTCTTCCCTCTCACCACAAGAATTTGTCGATTTATCAAATTAGATGTATATAAGAGGGTGCAATATGGATTCTATTAATCTAGCTGTTTTCTTTCTTTTTGGTCTCATCTTTGGCTCTTTCTTCAACGTCGTCGGACTGCGTATACCGGAGAAGCGATCTGTCATCACCCCGCCTTCACATTGTCCGAAATGTGGAAAACAGCTTACACCAATTGACTTAATACCGGTGCTTTCCTACTTGTTCATAGGTGGAAAATGCCGTCAATGTAAAGCGGGCATTTCGCCGGTATATCCGATTATGGAATTTATAACCGGTTCTCTTTTTGCAGCTACGTATTACATATACGGCTTTACAGCGGAGATGTGGATGACACTGCTCTTCGTCTCCTTATTGGTTATTATTACGGTCTCTGATCTAGCGTATCGTATCATTCCAGACAAAGTATTATTGCCGTTCTTCATTACGTTTCTTATTGCACGCTTCTTTATTCATCCACATGAGACCTATGTATCGCATCTTATCGGTATGGTGCTTGGTTTTAGTATCTTTTTTGGGATTGCTCTTATTTCCCGGGGGGGAATGGGGGGAGGGGACATTAAGCTGTTTACTGTCGTTGGTTTGTTTTTAGGTTATCCCCTTCTTTTTGTGACGATTCTTTTTTCTACGTTTCTAGGAACATTGTATGGTATTCTAGTAATGATAATTCATGGTTCAGGACGAAAGACCGAGGTGCCGTTTGGCCCGTTCATTGCGGTAGCCGCCATGTTAGCTGTATATAAGGGATATGATATTATCTCCTGGTATTTTAATCGTTTCTTCTAAATTACATTTGATATTTTGACAGGGTAGCGTGGTTGGAGGTAGGAGGCTCGGAAAAAAGAAGAGGGTGGATGCGCCCTGCGCTCCAGCAGAAGAAAGGCCAGTGTGTCTTTTTCTAGTCTCTGATTTTCTCCGTCTTTTCTTACCTCCTACCACAAAAATTTGTCGATTTATTAAACCAGATGTATATAGTTAGGCATAATGTCATAAAGTTGCCTAATGTTAGAAGATGACGATGAACTTCTTTCGATAGAATACATAATGAACAGGATTTTAGGATGAGAAGGAGTCCCAAGATGAAAGTAACATTACAAGATATGAAACTTCCCTCTTTTTCATTTAAGTTGCCACGTTTGAAGAGTATGCCGTTTCTTAAACGAAAGAAATCCGGATATATTGGTATCACACTGGAGGATATAGGACTCCGCTATGCAGAAGTTCGTCATAGCCTCTATAGTATCGAAGTGAAGCAGGCAGGTTTGATTGAAATTGAAAGCGGTCTGGTAGAACGAGGAAAGATTATTGATGAAGGTCCATTGGAAATTCGGTTAGCCGACGGGAGTAAAAGAGAGGAACTGAAAGGAAAGCGAGCTGTTATTTCTATTCCCAGCTCCTCATTGTTTATTCGTAAGTTGCTGATTCCACCCGTACCGGAAAAAGAAGTGCGGATGTTGCTTGAAGTGGAGTTGGAGACAACTGTTCATGTGCCGTTTGCACGACCATATTTCGATTATTATAAGCTTGGAAGCATAGTGGAAAACGAAGATGAGGAACCACAAGACCAATATTTAGTTGTGGCAGCACCAGGAGATTTGATCGATCAGTATATGGACTTGTTTGATTTCCTGCAAATTGAGCTGGTGGCAGCGGAAATAGAGCCGCTCGCCTTGTATCGTATGCTTGAAAATTACGCGGAAGTAACGGAAGAGGATTTTATGATTGTTCAGCTTGGAATGCATAGTGTGAATGTCTCCTTTTTTAAAGGTGAGATTCCAGAGTTTGTCCGTAACATTCCTATTGACTTAACAAGTTATAATATTTCGCTGAATGAGAGGAACTTACAGTCTGCTTCTTTGTTTCAATATATGAAAGATAGAGGAGTTTTTGAAGGCTTTGCACGCGATTTGATGCGTGAATTAGAACGGGTGCTTACTTTCTATGAGTTTACTATAAAGAATGATGGGACGCGTGTACAGAAGATTTATCTGACCGGAGACTTTCCAAATACAGAAAGAATGATGGAAATCCTTCAGCAGAATGTTGAGCATGCTGAAGTGACAAGATTTCCGACTGAATATATTAACCATTCGTGGTCCAATCCGGATGAAGTTCATGCTTACACGGTGCCAGTCGGTCTATCAATGAGGGATTAAAGCGATGATAGATATTAATCTTTTACCCCAAAAGAAAAGACGAGTTACCGGTACAATTATTGTATATGCGGCTATTGCTGTATTATGGCTGGTCGGTACCTGCTATATGGGGCTGCTGTATGTTTCAGGTAAGCAGGAGACTGCAAGTATGCAAGCGCAAATTACGGAAATGGATAAAAAGCTGAATACCCAGAAAGGTCAACAGCAGACTGAAACTGTATCTGTGGACAGCTATCTGGAACTCTCTGATAGGCTGCAGCATTTGTTTTATCCAACGTCCCTTCTACTAGATGAGTTGGCTAAGCAACTGCCGGAACAGGGAAAGCTACTGTCGGTCTCTTATAATATGGACGGAAAAGTAGAAATCGAGGGCCGCTTTGAGCAGTATGAAGACATTGCTGCGTATTTGTATAATGTACAGCGGCTACCACGTGTAGTAAAAGCCAATATAAAGAGCATTAATGCAATTAAAATTGAATGGGAAGGACAAAAGGATGAGAATGATAATCCACTGTCTCCTTCATTGCAAATTGTTGGCGGTGAAATCCTGCCCCATTATCTGGCAAAGTTTGAAATGGTGACAAGGACTCTGGATGAGAAAAAAATTCGTGGCAAGCTTTCGGTGACTTCCGGCAATACGGCTGAAGAAAGAAAGAAGGAGTAGAAAATGGACGAAAAACAACGGCAATATGTATTGCTTGGCCTGGCTATTCTTTTTCTTCTATTGGCTGTATTCTACTATTTATATTTGACACCAGTGTTAGAAAAAAAGCAGGAAACACAAATACAGCTTGAGCAGAAAAAGGCAGAGCTTGCTATCGTAAATCAGAAACAAACCGTGAAGGATTCACGACCACCGCAGGAGAAGCTGCGTCAAATTGCTGAGTTGTTCCCTGTTAAATCGTACGACGACCAATTAGTTAAAGATTTTGGAGAATTACAGTCGATAAGCAATATTTCGATTGAAAGTGCTACCTTTGAAGAAAAAAAAGAAATGAAGACCACAGAGTTAGCCAAAGAGATTGTTTCGGATAAAGCTTCGGAAAACCCGCCAACATCTGTAGAGACACAGGGGAAGGTGGCGGGAATTACGCGTGCGGACCTTGAGAAGTATTTACCTACAAGTTCGGTACGCAGCGTGCAGATTAAGCTGGGTGTTAAAGGTGATTATAAAGACATTTATGCATTCGTTACTGAGATTCAACAAATGTCCCGCTATTTGCGTGTGGACAAGCTTTCTTTTAATCAAAAGGAAAAAAGTGATTTTAAAATTCCAAAGGATCCAAGGTTAGAGGCCAGTCTGGAATTAACTGGTTATTACGCACCGCAGTATGCTTCCTTGCTGGACAAGCTACCGCCAGTGAGCGTTGAACCGCCGTCCGGCAAGTGGGATCCAACCCAATATCCGGTTATAAAAAAAGAAGATGTGCAAACAAAGAATAACACACAACCACCTTCCACCCCTTAGCGGTGAAAGGTGGTTTTTTTATGGATCAGAAAGTAACATCTACTTTCTTCCGAACGTGTCGCTGGAAAAACTCGCCCAGAGTGACACAAAGCGGCCGTTTGGCTTCGTTGAGGAAAAAGGACGAGCGGCAACACCAGCAAGTTTTTCGTATTCATAAATCAGAGGCCTGTCTCATAAAGTGAAGTAATGACACTTTATTAGGAAGGGAGACGCCTCATATGAAGAACAGTCCAGCGTACAAAATCCGCATCCGTCCCGAAACAGAGCAGTCTCGATCCGAGGCGCGAGCATCCACTGCGTCTCACAAACTAAAAATAAAATTGAATCAATCTCCGGTATCGATAATTTCGCCGGAAGCTGAGCCTGTTGTAGACATCCGGATGGAGGAGTCGGAGAGTAAGTTAACGGAAAATAGTACCTCGTTTCCTATGATGGAGCGACCGGATATAAACATAGAGGAAATCGAAACGATTGATTTTAGGCCAAGCCGACCTTCTCCATTTGTGAAAAAAAAGTGGACAGGGCATACGTTTAAGCCTCCGAAAAATATATTTCGCTTCGGCGCTGTGGCAGGTGGAGCGGTTGCGGTTGGATTGCTGCTTGGCTATGTGGTTCTTCAGACGTTCACGATGGAGCCGACGAATCCAGAAGAAAAAGTGCCTGCTGCTATTGGGCAGGCAAAGCAAACTCCACAGGATAAAGCGGCAGGACAGGCAGCTGGTGCTGCCGCTTCCGAACAAGTCAAGACAAATGAAACGGCCAATAAACCGAAAACAAAGCCGTTAACGGTTACACTTCCGGTTGTCCCGTTATACCTTGTTCAAGGGGGTGTCTTCAGCACTAAGGCCGGAGCCGAACAGGAGCGTACGGTATTTCAACAAAAGGGATGGCCAACCCATATGGAAGAGGACGCGGGAAAGCATACGCTGTTTCTCGGTGTCAGCGCTTCACGTGATGATGCCTTATCACTTGCTGAGGCATATCGGGCATCCAAGCAGGAAGTATACATTAAAGAGAAGAGTTTGCCTGCCGGCACGGTAACGCTGAATATACCTGAGGGAATGTCTGCGGACGCGGCCGAGGAGATAAAACACCTTGGACAGGCGCAGGCTGATCTGTTTCAAATCGTATCACAGAGCATTGGTGATGGTTTTAAGGGAGGAAAAATTTCTCAAGCTACGCTGGACAAGATACTGACGCGTCATAAGGAGGCGCTTAAGCAGGGGCGAAGCGCGACGGAAGTATTGGGGGAACAGCAAAAAGCGTTACTGCAGAGTGCGCTGAATGAGATGACGACGGCTGTCACCACGTTACAGCAGTTCGCAGGTCAGCCGAATCGTACGTATCTTTGGCAGGCGGAAGAGAATATGCTTCGATTTATTTCTTCATATAAAAGGTGGCAGCAGGCGATGACAGGGTAGTATACGGAGCGGAAACATACCGCTCCGTTTTTTCGTTGTTGTACTGCCTAGGCGTCTTTGCTAAACTTAGTATGATATGTGTCTATAAGGAAGAAGAAGCGTATATTCACAGTATCTTTGTATCAAGGAGTAGAAGCAGGTGAATCCTATTGTCTAAAGCAAACCAGCCTTCTATTGTTCTTGCCTCGGCATCTGCCAGACGCAAGGATTTATTAGCCGGGCTTGGCCTGACATTTACCGTGCAGCCGAGTGTTGCAAGCGAAGTGGTTGAAGAAGACGTACCGCCTGAGGAATTCGTCACCATTCTGGCGCGGCGCAAAGCCCGGGATGTTGCATTCTCGCTCGCGGATAATGAAGACGAGTCATATCTGGTTATCGGCTCGGATACCGTTGTTGTTCTCGACGGTGAAATTCTCGGAAAGCCGGAACACGAGGAAGACGCGTTCCGTATGCTGTCGAGACTACAGGGAAAAACCCATACGGTATATACAGGACTGTGCGTAATTAATACGGCAAGTGGTAAGGAAAAAGTAGGCTTTCGAGCGACGAATGTGACAATGCGCGAACTTGGGGCCGAACGTATCCGCCGCTACATTGCTACGGGAGAACCGATGGATAAAGCCGGAGCGTACGGCATTCAAGGATATGGTGCCATACTGGTGTCAAATCTTGACGGAGATTATTTCTCTGTCGTCGGACTTCCGGTTGCATTAGTCAGTGACTTTCTGGAAGAATTTGGTGTAAAATTGCTATAGGCGACAAAACGACGGCGCCTATAGGGGAGACACCATACGCAAGGCAGCAAGAAGTACCCCGAATGTAAATGAAATGGGGGAGTCCGTATGAAACAGAAGGACCTGCTGTCTGAAGACAATTATCCGACGCTCCGCGACATGCCGGAGACGGATCGGCCGCGTGAAAGAATGATGCAAGCGGGACCGGGCGCGCTATCTAACGCAGAATTGCTGGCGATATTGCTACGCACCGGGTCCGCGGAAGAATCGGTGCTGAAGCTTTCCTACCGTGTATTGAATGAGGTAGGAGGGCTGCGCGGCTTAAAGTCTACTTCTTTTGAGGAGCTGACCGCACTAAAAGGCATAGGACCGGCCAAAGCGTTGTTGCTCATGGCCGGACTTGAACTAGGCAAGCGCATGAGTGGTGCGCCTCCTTCCGAAAGAATTACAATTCGTTCGCCGAAGGATGCAGCAGATGTCATGATGGAAGAAATGCGCTACCATACACAGGAACATTTTGTTTGCTTATACCTCAATACAAAGAATCATATCATTGGCAGAGAGACGATTTTCATTGGTAGTTTGAACTCATCCATTGTTCATCCCCGCGAAGTCTACAAGGAAGCGATTCGCCGCAGCAGTGCCTCTGTGATCTGCCTTCACAACCATCCGAGTGGCGATGCCACCCCAAGTAGGGAAGACATTGACGTTACACGTCGTTTACAGGAAGCAGGACGCATTCTGGGGATCGAATTGCTCGATCACGTGATTATTGGAGATGGACAATTTTACAGTTTGAAAGAGAAGGGGCATTTTGCGTAATGCTATCTTTTACTTATTGAAAAAGTGCGCGATTCAGGTATAATTTTATAGTTGTCGCAAGACTACATACGCGCTTAATCATGAAGGGAGAAATTACACCGATGTTTGGTAGCTTTAATAGAGATATGGGTATTGACCTTGGCACGGCCAATACGCTTGTATATGCAAAGTCAAAGGGAATTGTCGTTCGGGAACCGTCTGTCGTAGCGTTGCGTACAGATACGGGAAGCATTGAGGCAGTAGGAAATTCGGCAAAAAGTATGATCGGAAGGACGCCGGGCAATATTGTAGCTGTTCGCCCGATGAAGGATGGTGTGATCGCCGATTTTGAAACAACGGCGACGATGCTGCGCTATTTCATCGATCAAGCGCAGAAAACGCGTGGTCTTTTTTCACGCAAGCCGAATGTCATGGTATGTGTTCCTTCTGGTATTACCGCAGTGGAGAAGCGCGCTGTTGAAGACGCGACCAAGCTTGCGGGTGCGCGTGAAGCGTTCACGATTGAAGAACCATTCGCGGCAGCTATCGGTGCTGATCTTCCGGTATGGGAGCCGACTGGTAGCATGGTCGTAGACATCGGTGGCGGAACGACTGAGGTCGCGATTATCTCGCTCGGCGGGATCGTAACAAGCAGATCGATCCGCGTAGCTGGAGATGAAATGGACGAGGCAATTATTCAATATATTAAGAAAAAATACAATCTAATGATTGGGGAGCGGACATCGGAAGCACTCAAGATGGAAATCGGTTCTGCTATTCCGCCAGAACAAGCAGAGACGCTGGATATTCGCGGTCGAGATTTGATTTCCGGTCTGCCGAAGACGATTGAGATTACCGCGCAGGAGATTGCCGATGCGCTGAGTGAGACAGTAGCAAGCATTGTTGAAGCAGTGAAGATTACGCTGGAGAAGAGTCCGCCGGAACTAGCGGCAGATATTATGGATCGTGGTATCGTGCTTACCGGCGGCGGTGCACTGTTGCGTAACATGGATAAGCTGTTGGCGGATGAGACCGGCATGCCGGTATTGGTAGCGGAGAATGCGCTTGACTGTGTGGCGGTTGGTACGGGCCGTGCATTGGAGAACCTTCATTTGTTCAAGTCTAAATCCGGCATTACGATGCGTTCCGGACGCAGGTAAGCAGGTGTTGAGGAGTGACCAATTTCTTTGGCAATAAGCGATTAATCGCGATACTAATCGGCTTGATTGTGCTGATTGCGGTCATGGGCGCTACGTTGAAAGAGCGCCCTGTTCCTACTTGGCCGGAGCGATTCGCAAAAGACTCAGTCTCGTTCGTGCAGGGACTGCTGTACAAGCCTACGGCTATGGTTTCGGGATTTTTCGATAACATTACACATATCTATAATGTATACGAGGAGAATAAAGCGCTGAAGGCGCAAATAGACCAGCATGCTCAGCTAGAAGCGGAAGTGAAGGCGCTGCGCATTGAGAATAAAAAGTTTCGTGAGATGGTTAACATCAAGGATACGAAGCTAAAAGATTCCGAAAAATATGCAGCGGATGTCATCGCACGTACGCCGGATCGCTGGAATAATATGCTGACGATTAGCAAAGGGAAGAATGACGGTATCGAACCGAATATGGCTGTTGTTTCGTCGCAAGGCGCATTAATTGGACGTGTTCAGAGTGTATCTGCTTTTTCTTCGCAGGTAGAGTTGCTGATGGACATCGAGCAGGCGAACCATATCTCCGCTCTTATTCAGGGAGATCAGAATATCTATGGTGTTATCGAGAGCTACGATCTGGAGAAACACGAATTGATTATGCGCAAAATTCCTAAAGTGAAAGATCTGGTAATCAAGCCGGGGCAATATGTCACTACATCCGGTATGGGAGGCGCTATGCCGTCCGGTCTGGTAATCGGTCGTGTGAGTTCGGTCGGGGATGGAGATTACGGATTGACGCAGACTGCTCGTATTACCCCGCTTGCGAATTTCTATCAAATCGAGCAAGTATTTGTAGTGAAGCGCAATTTCGTAGTGCAATCGACACCGACGCCACAGGAACAGAAGCAGAAGCAGAAGGCTAATAAAACCGGGAAGTAAAGGCGTTGGAATAAAGTGAAACTTCACTTAGTGGACGTTTGTTCATCTCCGGCTAAGTGTTAGTTGAACTTATCGGACCTTTAGGGGCAGCTTATCTTCCATCTATTTTTCCTTGGTTTTTCCAAGTCTTGAGGTGGGGATTACTGCCCGTTAAGGCGGGAGAAAGGCAGGACAATACAAGTGAGGATTGGCGCAATATCTGTATGTATGTTTTTTTTGTTTCTGATCGAAGGCACGATTGCTCAGGTATTCGCCCCAGAAGTGTGGGGACTGCCCTGGATTGTCGTTCCCCGCTTCGTACTGGTGGGAGTCGTGTTCATCGGATTGTACGCCGGACGCAGAAAAGCCTTGTATTTTGGATTGTTCTTCGGACTATTATATGACGTAGTATATACGGAAGTAATTGGGGTGTATGCGTTCGCGACAGCGGTGCTGGGATACTTGGCTGGTCTTAGTTCACGGTATTTTCATCAGAGCTGGTTTCTCGTGCTGGTCAATGTGCTACTGGTAGTATTGGTCAACGAGTGGCTTGTCTATCAGGTATACCATTTGTTTAATAGAGCATCGATGGAGGCACTTACCTTGCTCTTGAAAGAAATGGTTCCGACTACGGTTTTCAATACGCTGTTCGCCATGCTTATCTTCCGTCCGATGAGCAAGCTCATGAATAAGTCAAGAATCAATCAGGAGATTGCGTAGGCGTCATCCGGCAGGAAACCATCACTCCCATGGCGAATACGTTAAAGATATGGGGTGGATCTTTGGCTATGGCAAAAACAAAGCAGAATGTAGTAATTAAAGGAACCAAAGAGGGCCTCGTTTTTCATTTGGACGATACGTGTTCGTTTGACCGGCTCCTCGAAGAATTGCGCGAGAAAATTGAGACAAGCCACCAGCAGATTTTGACCGGACCGATTATCAGCATTACGGTAAAGCTGGGAATGAGGTACGTATCGACGAAGCAGGAGCAGCAGATCCGTGAGGTTTTGAAGCGACGGGGCAATCTTGTCGTAAAGGCGATTGAGTCTGAGGTGATTACGAAGGAGGAAGCGCTGCGCGACAAGCTGGCCTCTCAGGTACGTGTCTATACACGTACCGTGCGCTCAGGACAAGTTATTCGTCATGAAGGGGATTTACTGCTGCTTGGCGATGTGAATCCAGGCGCGCTTGTGATGTGTACGGGTAACCTTTTCGTACTTGGGGCGTTGCGAGGCACAGGACACGCAGGTTGTGATGGGAACCAGAAGTGTATTGTGGTTGCATATGAGATGTTTCCTACGCAGGTACGCATCGCTGGCATTGTGAATTCGGCTTCCAATGAACGGGAACCGGAAAAGATGACACGTATGGAATTCGCGTATATTACTGAAGGGCGGTTGGCGATTGAAAAAATGAATCAATTGCATAAAATCCGGCCTGAACTGGGTCGGTTTGTCATATAGGAGGGATCCTTGTGGGTGAAGCCATTGTGGTTACGTCGGGCAAAGGCGGCGTCGGTAAAACGACAACCACCGCCAATATCGGAACGGCTCTTGCGCAGTTAGGAAAAAGAGTGTGCATGATAGATACGGATATCGGGCTGCGCAACCTTGATCTGGTCATGGGGCTGGAGAATCGGATTATTTTCGATCTCGTCGATGTCGTTGAAGGCAATTGTAAGTTGCACCAGGCCATGATTAAAGACAAGCGATTTGACGATGCGCTTTATCTTCTTCCGGCCGCGCAGACGAAAGATAAGTCAGCGGTTACGCCGGAACAGATGGAAGGTTTAGTAAGCCGACTCAAAGCTGATTTCGACTTTGTGCTCATCGATTGTCCGGCAGGCATCGAACAGGGATTTAAGAACGCGGTAGCCGGTGCAGATAAAGCGATTGTCGTTACGACGCCTGAGATTTCTTCGATTCGTGATGCAGACCGGGTTATCGGTTTGCTTGAACGCGAAGAGCTAGAAGCGACCTATCTTGTGGTGAATCGCATTCGGTTGCATATGACACGGACGGGCGATATGCTTGATGTAGACGACGTCGTCGCCATGTTGTCGGTCGATCCGATCGGGTATGTACCGGACGATGAAGAAGTAATTAAGCATCTAAATCTGAAAGAGCCGGTCGCGATGAACCATGAAGCAAAAGCAGGAATCGCGTATCGCAACATCGCACGCCGCATCCTGGGTGACTCGGTGCCGTTTTTGAATATGGAAGAACCGGAAGGATTTTTTAAGAAAGTGAAGCGGCTATTTGGCATCAGATAAGACGCGGTGCGGACACAGCATCGGGGGATAGAGCATGGATTTTGAAAAAAAGTATATACGCAATTTGGACTGGCTTTTGATTTTGCTGCTGATGTGTCTTGGGATTTTCAGTTTTATAGGTATTTCCGGCGCAACAGCGACGGCGAATTATGAATGGAAGCAGGTTGTTTGGTACGCCCTCGGTTTCATGGTTTTGGCGATTATTTTGCTGTTCGATTATGAGTCTTTCTCCAATTCGGCCTATGTGCTGTACGGCATCGGTATTATACTCATTATTGGCGTTCTGTTTGTACCTGTAAAGGAGGGCGTAGGTGGTGCGCGTAGCTGGTATCAGCTTGGTGTAGTTGATTTTCAGCCTGCGGAGTTGATGAAGATTTTCACCATTATCGCCGTTGCCAGGTATATATCAAAAAAGGATGAAGAGGAAGAGCCGATTAACAACCTGAAAGCGATGCTCCCGATCTTCCTACTGGTCGGAGTACCGTTGTTGTTGATTCTAATTCAGCCGGATTTGGGAACGGCTACTGTGTTTACGGGCATTATGGTCAGCATGTTGATTGTGGCGGGTGTTCCGATGCGTTATTTTGCCGTATTGGGCCTTGCAGGCGCGATTTTTCTCTCTTCGTTTACCTATATTTTTATGTTTCATAAACAATTCTTTTTTGAGCACATTATGCACAAATATCAGTGGATGCGGATTGAATCATGGCTTAAACCGGAAGAGTATCCGACGGAAGGATATCAGCTAATGCAGTCGCTTACGGCGATTGGGTCGGGTCAGTTGCTCGGCAAAGGCATTAACCAGGGAACACAAGCGAAAAACGGTTGGGTTCCGGTCGGCGAGAGCGACTTCGTATTTACTGTCATTGCCGAGGAGCTGGGATTTATCGGCTCTAGCATTCTGATTTTTATCTACTTCTTCTTTATTTACCGCATGATTCGGATCGCAATGGAGGCCAAGGATACGTTCGGGATGTATGTCATCGCCGGAGTTATTGGAATGTACGTATTCCAGGTATTCGAGAACATCGGGATGACGATTCAGCTTATGCCGATTACGGGTCTGCCGCTTCCGTTTGTTAGCTATGGGGGAAGCTCCCTTATTACAAATTTCTTTGTAATGGGTATTGTATTAAATATAGGGATGCGTCGGAAAAAATTGATGTTTGAGTAATAGAGAAATAAGTCATGCGCGCCGCTTTTTTTGCCGAAAGGCAGAGAAGAGCGGCGCGTTTTTCTTAATGGATAAGAAACTAGATATCACTGTAAAGCAAGAAAGCACCATCTAGTTTCTTCCGATCGTATCACTTGAAAAACGCGCGAGGTGTGTGCCAAACGTTGCTTTTTCCTATGGAGCGCGTAGTACGGCGGGCGAAAAAGACCGGCAACTGTCTCCATCATCCGAGATGCCCAGATGTTTTGTCGGTCCGCCCGAAGTGATATAAAGCGGCCGTTTGGCTTCTTTGTGGAAAAAGGACGAGCGGCAACGCCCGTGCGTTTTTCTTATGCATCAATAACGAATTACAGGTGCTAGTCTTTCCATATACTTCATACACTTGTACAAAAGGACAAGGAAGAGAGGTGTGGAATTAATGGCATATTTCGATACGGACGGAATCAAGCGCCGTCGGGAAGAAAGAGTGCGCCGGTTGCGTGAACAAATGGAAGACCACTATTCCTCCTATTTTTTTGATGAGAAAGAGGAGATGCCACCTGTATATACTGACCCGTTCTATAGGGAGAGAGAAGAGCCGTGGCGGCGTGCGGAATATAAGGAGAGGCAGCGCCTGGGAACGTTGCGTTCTTCCGATTCTTCTACATCGCTCGGTCCGATGAAGCGGGGGGATAAATTATTCATTAAAATCGTCGCTTCCTTTTTTCTATTAAGCCTCGCCTATGTAGTTGGTCATATACCGTTTCCTGGTGCTGAGAAATACAAGACAGTAATGAATGACGTATTGCATCGTCCCTACAATTTTGCTGGTATGTCGGCTTGGTATGAGAAAAATTTCGGAGCAGTTCCTACTTTATTGCCTGCAGTAGGCAAGAGTGGAAGCGAAGCGGAACCGGTGCTTCAGGCACAGTCTCTATTGTTGAAGGCGCCGGCAGCAGGCAAGGTAGTCCAAACGTTTGCTGACCAGGGAAGCGGTGTGTATTTTACTCCGAAAGAGGCAGCTATTCGTGCGGTGGATCAAGGATTGGTGACATTCGTCGGCCAGAAAGAAGGCCTGGGAAATACGATTGTTATCCAACATGCGAAAGGTATGGAGACATGGTATGCCGGTCTTGCCGCATTGGAAGTGAAGCTAAACGATTGGGTGGAAGTCCAGCGGACGATCGGTAAAGCGGTTCAGGAAGAGCAAGTGATGAAGCCTGTATATTTTGCGGTAAAGAAAAATGAGCAGTTTGTGGACCCGCAGGAAGTGGTCCGGTTTGAATAGCACTACTCTGCAGGTCCATCCACTATTCTGGGTTATTATGCTGGGCGCGCTGCTGGTGGGACAGTTTTTTCAGGTGATTACTCTATTTGCTATCGTAGTGCTTCATGAACTCGGACATGTGACAGCAGCAAGATGGTATGGCTGGCGTGTTCGGAAAATCGAGCTGTTACCGTTCGGCGGTGTGGCTGAAATCGATGAGTGGGGAAATACGGAACCGTGTGCGGAGATTATCGTGGCGCTGGCTGGCCCGCTAGTAAATGCACTATTAATTGTAGTGGGATGGGGATGTCTTTGGCTTGAAATATGGTCGTCTTCCTGGACGACTTTTTTTGTGTACAGCAATCTCGTAATTGGCGGATTTAATCTGCTTCCCATCTGGCCGTTGGATGGGGGAAGGGTGCTGCAAACTGTAGTGAGTCTGTTCCTACCGTACCGAAGTGCGATGCTGCTGTCGGTGTACGTGAGCCTGTTAGGGGGACTCGCATTGCTGGCCTGGAGCCTTTCTTTCAAGCCGTCTCCACATCTTAATGGATTGGCTATAGCGTTCTATCTACTTTTTAATGCGATTCTTGCATATAGGAGGAGACATTATCAATTTTTACGGTTTTTGCTGGCGAGACAGGCCTATTTGGAAGATGGCAAGGCTGCTTGGATAGAGAGAACTGTTTCCGTGCCTCCGTCTCTTTCACTGGCGCAGGCGGTGAATGGTTTGAAAAGAAACAATTACCATCTATTCATTGTGCAAGGCAAGACATTGCCGTGTGCTGTCTTTTCAGAAGAAAAGCTGCTCGCATATTACTTCTCCGGCTCACACAGGCATTGTAGAGTGGAAGAGTTGCTGCGGTAACGGTAAAATAAGAAGGATAGGAAAGGATGATGCCTGTTTGCGAAAAATTATCGTAAATGCTATCGGTCGTGAGGAACGTGTGGCTGTGCTAGAAGGAGGCCGATTGGTTGAACTATATATCGAACGGCCTGAGGAGCATCGCATCGTCGGTAACATCTATAAAGGAAAAGTAGAAAATGTGTTGCCGGGAATGCAGGCCGCCTTCATTGATATCGGTATGGACAAAAACGCGTTTTTATATGTGGACGATTGCTTGCCTCCTACTATTGACAAAACGAAAAAGAAAACACCGGCTATTAATGAACTGATTACGAAGGGACAGCAATTGACGGTTCAAGTCAGCAAAGAAGCATTTGGTACGAAAGGAGCGCGTGTTACTACACAAGTCTCATTGCCCGGACGATATGTTGTCTATCTGCCGGATGTATCGTATATCGGTGTTTCACGCCGTATTCAGCGGGAAAAAGAAAGAGAAAGATTGCGTTCGATTATTCGGGACATTCTGCGTCCGGAGGAAGGTGTCATCCTTCGTACACTAGCTGCAGGTGTTACCCAGGCTGAGCTGGAGGCGGATATTTTATTTTTGCGCGCTCGTTGGGAACAGGTACAGACAGACAAGCGAGATGCTCGTCCACCGTCGTTAATGTATGAAGATATAAGCCTTGTCTCCCGCGTCGTGCGTGATTTTGTCAGTGATGATGTGGAGGAAGTCATTATCGATAGTCGTCCCCGATATGCGGAAGTTCGTACCCTTCTGGGACGCTACCAGCCACAGCTAGAAGAGAAAATCCGGCTGTATAATGGCCGGGAAGACATATTCGCTCATTACGATTTGGACGGGGAGATTGAGCGTGCGCTGCGCCGAAAAGTTTGGCTGAAAAGCGGAGGCTATCTGGTTATCGATCAAACAGAAGCGCTGACTGTATTCGATGTCAATACCGGCAAATTTACAGGAAGTCACGATTTGGAAGAGACCGTGGTAAAAACCAATCTGGAAGCGTGCCGTGAGATTGCGCGCCAGCTTCGGCTCCGCAATGTTGGCGGCATCATTATTATCGATTTCATCGATATGGCGGTGGAAGAACATCGTAACCAGGTACGGGATTGTATGGAAGTGGAGCTACGCAAAGATAAGACAAAAACGCACCTGCTCGGCTTTACGCAGCTAGGACTGCTGGAGATGACACGCAAGAAAGAAAGGCACAACCTGGCTGATGTGCTGCAGCGTTCCTGCCCGTGCTGCGAAGAGAAAGGCAGGATTCTTGCTGAAGAGACACTGCTTGGCATGCTGGAACGCGAACTAATCGGATACAGCCGCAATGATCGAGCTGATGCCGTACTGGTTGAAGTACACCCGCATGTGGCCCGATATTTTCTCGAACATGGATATACGGGCGAGTTAAAGGACAGTACGGGAATGGATGTACGTATAAAGGAAAGCACAACATTGGACGAGCAGCATTATCGGATTGCTTTTATCGGAAGCGAAGAGGAAGTGCGGGCCCGCGCAGAAGCATGAGTACATGGAGATAATGATTGCTTTTCAGGGAATAATGTGATAATCTATCATTTGTTGACTAGTGTGCTTGACACCTCAAGCATACTGCAACCGCTCGATTAAGGTCATAAGTCGACCTCTGGGTCGCACCGGATATCGGCGAGTCTGAGTATATGGAGGAGGTGCAACGAATGTACGCAATTATCGAAACTGGCGGTAAGCAATACAAGGTAGAAAAAGGCACAGAATTGTACATCGAGAAGCTGACAGATGCTGAAGGTGAAACAGTGACTTTTGACCGTGTACTGCTCGTGGCTGGTGACAACGGTGTGAAAATGGGCGCTCCTGTAGTTGAAGGCGCGACTGTTACCGCGAAAGTAGAACGTCACGGTAAAGGCAAGAAAATTATCGTGTACAAATACAAAGCGAAGAAAAACTATCGCCGTAAGCAAGGTCACCGTCAACCTTACACAAAGGTTGTTATTGAAGCCATCAACGCGTAATGATTACGGTGCAAGTAAAGAGGCGCTCTGACGATACGATTAAGGAGATTACGATTAGCGGACATGCTGGCTCAGCCGAATATGGTCAGGATTTAGTATGTGCCGCGGTATCTGCCATCTCGCTTGGTTGCGTCAACGCCGTTGAATTGTTATTGAACGTCGAGCTGCCGGCAAAGCAGGGCGACAGCGGCTTTCTTCATGTACAGGTGCCGGACGCATATGCGCCGGAGCTGGCGGATAAAGTGCAGCTGCTGCTTGAGGGCATGATTGCCTCGCTGTACTCGGTAGCCGTAAGTCATGACAAGTATGTTCGGATTGCCGACAAATTGAAATATTGAGGAGGTGGCTCTCATGTTAAGAATGGACCTTCAATTCTTCGCCTCGAAAAAAGGGGTAGGTAGCACGAAGAACGGCCGTGATTCCATCGCGAAGCGCCTTGGCGCAAAGCGTGCGGATGGCCAATTCGTAAAGGCGGGTAACATCCTGTACCGTCAACGTGGTACGAAGATTTATCCGGGTGCAAACGTAGGCCGCGGCGGCGACGATACGCTGTTTGCGCTGTCTGACGGTATCGTGCGCTTCAAGCGCCTGGGCCGCGACCGCAAACAAGTGGTTGTTGAGCCAGTAGCAAGCGAAGCGTAATAAAGTAAAACGAACCTAAAGACCGTTGACGCCAGTCGTCGATGGTCTTTTTATATGGATACGACAGTGGCCGCAAATTTTTCTTATTTGGAAGTATGAGGCAAGGAGCATCATGCCGGGATAAAGGTAAGAATCAAGCGATTTTGCACAAACTAAGGCAAAGATCGAAGGAGTGCTTATCTGTGTTTCGCAAAAATGGTGCCGATGTGTTGGTGGAATTGCTGATTGAGTGGGGCGTAGACCATGTATATGGTATGCCCGGAGATTCGATTAATGCTATTATTGGGGCGTTGCGTCAGAGAAAAGATAAGATTCGTTTCATCCAGGTGCGACATGAAGAAGCCGGTGCGCTTGCTGCTGCAGCATATGCCAAGCTGACAGGAAAGCTCGGCGTATGTCTTGCCGTGGCCGGTCCTGGCGCCATCCATATGTTGAACGGATTGTATGATGCCAAGCTTGATCATGCGCCGGTTTTGGCGATTACCGGACAGGTGGATACGGCAGTCATGGGGTTGGATTATTTTCAGGAAGTCAATGTAAGTCGCCTTTTTGATGATGTGGCGGTGTATAACCAGTTACTTATCTCACCCGTTCAATTACCTGCCGTAGTCAATCAGGCCATTCGCACGGCATATGTGGAGAAAGGTGTGGCTGTATTGGCTATTCCGGGTAATCTGCCTGCCATGAAGATGGAAAAAGATACGCGCTATACTTCGCCTCAGGTAGCAAGAGGTACAGTGCAGCCGTTAGCGCATGATGTAGACGCGGTTTGCGCCGCGCTCAATCAGACTGATAAGAATATCGTTATTCTCGCGGGCAAAGGTGCGCGAGGGGCACGCGACGAATTGCTTGCGCTTGCCGAGAAGCTGGGGGCTCCGATCGTGCTTACGCTGCCTCCTATTCTTCGTTTATAATACGTCCATATTCCGTATGTGGCTTAATATGGTAAAATGAAGAGAAACGCCACAGTAGAGGGAGAGAAGTCGTATGAAGGAGATCATCGAAGTTATGAATCACCAGCGGCACGACTGGCTTAACCATATTCAGGTCTTGCTCGGATATTTAAAGCTTGAGAAATATGAAATGTGCGAGGAATACATACGCAAAATTACCGCCGATGCGAATCGGGATACGCTCGTT
Organism: Aneurinibacillus migulanus; assembly: GCF_001274715.1. Taxonomy (GTDB): domain Bacteria; phylum Bacillota; class Bacilli; order Aneurinibacillales; family Aneurinibacillaceae; genus Aneurinibacillus; species Aneurinibacillus migulanus. The sequence continues at coordinate 882,439 of NZ_LGUG01000004.1, forward strand.
TCCCGTCTGGAATATCCGCCGCTCGTCGCGTATTTGCTATCTTTTAATGCGTTGCATAACAATGTACGCATCGAGGTAGAGATTCCCGTGCCATTTTCGCTACTGACACTAGAGGAAGGTCCAAGGATAGGGGATTTTATTCTATCGGTGGTAAAGCTATACCAACAGCATGCACTATATAACAATGGTGAGAGCAATACGCTACTGCTAACGTTGCATTGTGAAGATGGAGCGTTGCGGGTAGTGGCCGACTTTGCGGGCGAGCTGGACGCAGAGAAGAGCACCCTCGCATTGGATAAGATGCGGACACAGGCACAGGAATGGGGAGCGGACGCGTTGCTTACGCCTCATACGGCTTCAGAATCGGTGCTGGAATGTTTGTTCCCTCTTTCATGAAGGGACGGACGAGTTACTACGTAAAAAGGTGGAATTTATATGTTTGTAGATAGCGTACGTGTATACGTTAAAGGAGGAGACGGCGGCAACGGTATGGTCGCTTTCCGCAGAGAAAAATATGTAGCGGCGGGTGGCCCTGCCGGTGGTGACGGTGGCCGTGGCGCTAATGTGGTGTTTGTGGTAGATGAAGGACTTCGTACGCTCGTCGACTTTCGTTACCAGCGTCATTTCAAAGCTTCGCGTGGGGAGAACGGCCGGATAAAAGGACAGCATGGTGCGGGTGCGGAAGATATGGTTGTACGCGTTCCACCGGGGACTACAGTAATTGATGATGATACACAACAAGTTATTGCCGATTTGGTGATGGACGGGCAGCGGGCTATTATTGCAAAGGGCGGCCGTGGCGGCCGTGGTAATATCCGGTTTGCAACGCCAGCGAATCCCGCGCCCGAAATTGCGGAAAATGGTGAACCAGGCCAGGAGCGCTATATACGTCTCGAACTCAAAGTACTGGCCGATGTCGGACTGGTCGGATTTCCGAGCGTTGGAAAATCTACACTGTTGTCTGTTGTATCAGCAGCACGTCCGAAAATCGCGGAGTATCATTTTACAACGATTACACCAAATCTGGGTGTAGTAGATATTGATGAGGAGCGTAGCTTCGTTATGGCGGATCTGCCGGGACTCATTGAAGGAGCACATGAAGGTGTAGGGCTGGGTCATCAGTTCCTACGGCACGTGGAACGGACACGAGTTATTGTTCATGTCATCGATATGGCCGGTTCGGAAGGTCGCGATCCGTACGAAGATTATGTTCAGATTAACGAGGAGTTAAAGCTATATAATAAAAAGCTCGAAGACCGACCTCAGGTGGTTGCCGCCAACAAGATGGATATTCCGGATGCTGAGGAGAATCTGGAAGCGTTCCGTAAAAAAGTCGGAGAAGACCTTCCGATTTTCCCGATTTCTGCCGCAACGAAGCAGGGAATACGCGAGTTAATGTATAAGGTAGCAGACCTGCTAGAAGAGACGCCTGTGATTCCGTTAGTGGAAGACGTCGCTGATGAAGAGACGACCGTATTGTACAAGGCAGAAGCGGAACAGGATACGTTTACAGTACGCCGGGAGAACGAGATGTATGTCGTCGAAGGGGAGAAGTTGGAGAAGCTTGTTAAGATGACGAATCTGAACAGCCGAGATTCTATCCAACGCTTTGCGCGCATGATGCGCAATATGGGCGTAGACGATGCACTTCGTAAGAAAGGCGCCGAGAACGGGGATATTGTCCGCATTGGTAAATTTGAATTTGAATTTGTAGATTAGAGATAGATGAACCACTCTTCGAAGGAAGGGTGGTTTATTTTTGAGAGGAATTTTCTTTGGAAAAATTGAAAGATTTCTCGTTTATATCCGGTAGTATAAGATGAATACGGAAACGGGAAGCCAAAAGCTCCGGAGCACTCGTTTCAAGGGAGGTTTCACAATGGAAGAAGAACGAGAATGGGTGACCCGGGTGCTTCACGGCGATAAAGAAGCGTATGCCCATCTAGTCAACAAATATAAAAATAAAGTATATGCGTTGCTTCTGGGGATGGGTGTATCATCCCAGGATGCACAAGATATAACTCAAGAAAGCTTCATTAAAGCTTATCGTCACCTGGCAACCTATAATCAGGAAAAGAAATTCTCCTCCTGGCTTTATAAAATTGCCGCCAATAGCTGTCTTGATGCCTGGCGGAAGCAAAGGCGGGAGATATTCAATGAGCAGGAAGAAGAATACGTTGAACCAACAAGCCCGGAACATGTTTATCTACATAAAGAGCAGGCGCAGGAACTTAGGAAGCACATCGATCATTTGCCGGAAAAATATCGGCTTGTTCTTGTGTTACGTTACATTGATGATCTGAGCTACAAAGAGATTGCGGAAGTGCTCGACCTTCCACTGCCGACGGTTCAAACACATCTGCATAGGGCAAAAAAGAAATTGCGTGACGCACTGCGTGACACTGATGCAGGAGGAAACCTTCATGAAATGTGTGGAGTATGAACAAATGAGCCGCCATGTTGAAAACGAGACAACAGGACGAGAAAGGATGGCGATTGATACGCATCTGTTGGATTGCACCGTTTGCAGGAAGCTGTATGAGGAATGCATTGCTGAAAGAGAAGCGCTGCAGCAGGCAGTGCGAGCTCCTGAGCTTCCAGCTTCGTTTACAGCGGATGTCCTGGCACAGTTAGAACCTTATCCTGATGTAGTGAAAAGGCCGCAGAAAGAACCACAGGTGTATACAAAAAGGAAATGGAAGAAGTGGGTGTATGCGGCAGCCGGAGGGTTTCTGGCCTTATCGGTAGCTGCATCCGTGTCGCCATCTTTCGCTTCGTATTTAACCAAATCAATTTTCAATCGTGGAAACCAGATGATTGACCAGGGGTTGCAGATGGCGGGCGAGCGGGGGTTCGTACAGCAGGGGGATTATCATGTAAGCGATAACGGGGTTACGTTGCGTGTATTGGACATTGTGGCTGACCCAACTCGTGTTGCACTCTCTTATACATTAGAAAAAGAATCCGGTGGTCATCTTGACCCTGATTTTGAACCAAGGCTGGATGGAAATAAGGTATATATTACTGATACGAATGGTAAAAAGCTAGCTGATATATTCAATTGGACGCGTAACGATCCATATGGAATTATTGGCTTCCAATTAGAAAAGAATATTCCTGAAAAGGTCATTGTCCATTTTGAACTTTCGCGTGTGGGTGGATTTGCTGGAATTGGAACGAAAGAAGGCAATTGGAATTTGCAGCTTCCAGTTGATATGAAAAAAGGGATCGAGGCTACACATAGTGTAGCGGTTAACCAGCATCATACAACGAAGCAAGGGGTAACTATTGATGTAAAGAAGCTCTTATTTGCGCCGTCCAAAAGCCAATTGGAAATCGTAACAAGCTTATCCGAATCTGCGAGAGAACAGATGCGTAGGTCTATTGAGCAGGAGAGGCGTCTCGGGCTTAAGACAGAAGAAATCGGTCCACAGGATGAGAGCTCCTATGGCATTTCATACAGATTAATCGATGAAGGCGGTCGTGTGGTCGCAGGAAAATCCGGGCCTGTGCATCCTTCAAGAGAACAAGAGAAAAATAATATCGATTCAACCGGCTCACATGATACTTCCGGCCGGATAACGTGGAGAGATAGCTTCGTTCCGCTAGGTGAAGCCAAACGGCTAATTTTTGTGTTGGATGCGGTGGATATAGAAGAAGCGGCAGATTTTACGTTAGAATTTGCACCTGATACTGTAAAAGCAAAGCCGATTACTGGCCACTATCAGGGAAATACGATTACTGTTAAAGATTTTACAATAAATACAGAATGGGATATGAAAAAAACGCCGCCATTCTTCAATGATAATTCACATGCCATTATCGAAATGGAAGGTGTGCAAACGAACGAAACGGGTACATTATTTAACTGGGTGGCCATTGACGAGAATGGCAAAGCATATAAGGCGATGATGTCAGGCAGCGAGGATGACCCGGATGCATCCGGCAACCGTAAATTTACGAGCACGCTTCGGATATATGGAATGAAGCATAAACCGGAACAATTAACATTGAAGCTGACTCGTGTCATGAAACGGTATACCGATGTTAATTGGAAGGCCGATATCCCGCTTAATAGATGATAGGGAGTGAAAGAACAGGAGTTCCTTGTGGAATTCCTGTTCTTCTTATATGGATAAGAAAGTAATATCTACTTTCATAGCAATGCTCGCGCGTTTTCCCCACATGGACAGAAGAGAGAAAAATATTTTAAAAATAAACAAGCGTCCCTTGTATAATGGAAAGAAAGCGAGTATAATGTCCACTATACGTATACATTTGTTTATACCTGGAGGACGGTATGGGGAAACAAGAGGAGTTATTCTACTTAATCCGGGCCGACATTCTACCAGAATCGATAAGCAAAACCCTTGAAGCCAAAAAATTGCTTGATTCGGGTGAAGCGGAGACGGTAAATGAAGCAGTCGAGCGGGTGGGGCTTAGCCGGAGTGCTTACTATAAATATAAAGACAGTATTTTTCCGTTCAACTCGATGATGCGTGAAGTCATTATCACTGTATCGCTTAATCTTGAGCACCGGGCCGGAATTCTGTCTGAGGTGCTTAAGTTTGTTGCGGAGCGGGGCGGTAATATCCTCACGATTAACCAGACAATTCCGCTTCAAGGTCTGGCAAATGTCGCCATGTCGATTGATACGGGGCATTTGAGCCTTCCAACTACTGATTTTCTTGACGAACTGAATGCGATGCATGGTGTAAAGCGAGCGGTAATTGTTGGAAGAGGATAATCGAATAGTTTGTTTGTAAAGTATATCCATAATTATATTATAAACTAGATTCACAGAGGAGAGATGGGGATGCAGAATAATAAAGTAAAAGTAGGTCTTATGGGTCTCGGTACGGTTGGCACAGGGGTTGTGCGCATTGTTCAGGGGCACCAGGAGGATTTGCAAAAGCAAACGGGTCTTTCCATCGAGATTGCCAAGGTACTTGTACAAAATGTAGAGAAAACTCGCAGCCTGAAGCTTGCTGAAGGTATAGTTACGACCGAGGCGGCCGATCTGTTTGACAATCCGGATATCGATGTCATTGTCGAAGTCATCGGTGGCATTCAACCCGCAAAAGAATACATCCTTAAGGCGCTGGAGAACGGTAAACATATCGTCACAGCTAACAAAGATTTGATGGCGCTGCATGGCGCGGAAATTCTGTCCAAAGCGCAAGACAGAGGCTGTGATGTCTTCTATGAAGCAAGTGTAGCCGGCGGCATTCCGATTCTACGTGCGCTGGTGGAAGGCTTTGCTTCCGACCGCATTACGAAGATGATGGGAATCGTAAACGGGACGACGAACTATATTATGACTAAGATGAGTCAAGAAGGTGCCGACTATGCGGAGGTGCTGAAAGAAGCGCAAGCTCTTGGCTACGCCGAATCCGATCCGACAGCGGATGTGGAAGGGCATGATGCGGCACGCAAGATGGCTATTCTGGGCACGCTTGGTTTCCATGTAGATATGAGCCTCGAAGATGTAGATTGCAAAGGTATTTCGAAAGTGAGCTCTGAAGATATCGCCTATGCGAAGAAGCTTGGTTATGAAATTAAGCTGCTTGGTATCGCACAGCGGGATGATGATTTAATCGAAGTAAGCGTACAGCCGACGCTTGTGCATCATACGCATCCACTTGCCTCCGTTAACGGTGTATTCAACGCGGTGTATGTGCACGGTGAAGCGGTCGGTGAGACCATGTTCTACGGACCGGGCGCTGGAGAGTTGCCGACAGCGACCGCAGTCGTGTCTGATCTGGTTACTGTCGTGAAAAATATGAAGCTTGGTGTGAATGGCCGCGGCAGTGTTGCACCATACCGGGAGAAGCAACTTAAATCAGATGAACAAATCGTCTCGAAGTATTTTCTACGCTTAATCGTGGACGATAAACGCGGAGTGCTTGCCCAAATTACTCGCATTCTTGCCGAACATGATGTAAGCTTAGAACAAGTTCTTCAGCAGCCGTATAATGGCGGCACACAATCTGAAATCATTCTGATTACGCACCATGCGTCACGTAAGAATATTTTTGCTGTACGTGAGCAGTTTGCGGAGTTGGAAAGTATCTTTGAAGTAAAAAGCCTGTATCGAGTAGAAGGTGGGGAGGAAAAATAATGGCTGGCATTATTGAACGTTATGCAAAACTTTTACCGGTGACAGAGAAAACACCCCGGCTTACATTGCACGAGGGAGACACACCGCTAATTTTTGCACCGAAATTATCTGAAGAATTGGATTTGGAGATTTATTTTAAATACGAAGGATTGAACCCGACCGGGTCATTTAAAGACCGTGGCATGGTAATGGCGGTAGCCAAAGCCGTAGAAGAAGGCAGCCATACGATTATGTGCGCTTCAACCGGCAATACATCTGCGGCGGCTGCAGCTTATGCTGCCCGTGCAAATCTGCGCTGTATCGTACTTATTCCAAACAATAATATTGCACTGGGCAAGCTGGCACAGGCGATGATATACGGAGCTGAAATTATTGCAATTGAAGGCAACTTCGACCAAGCGCTGAAAATCGTGCGAGATATTTGTGAAAAGCATCCGATTGCATTGGTGAATTCAGTTAATCCATACCGCCTAGAAGGTCAAAAAACGGCCGCATTCGAAGTATGCGACACACTCGGAAAAGCCCCTGATATTCTTGCTATTCCAGTAGGGAACGCAGGAAATATTTCTGCATACTGGAAAGGGTTTAAAGAATACTATGAAGCAGGAGTCGTGCAGAATATGCCTCGCATGTTCGGTTTTGAAGCGGAAGGTGCAGCGGCGATCGTTAAGGATGAACCAATTGAGAATCCTGAAACGCTGGCTACGGCTATCCGTATCGGCAAACCAGCAAGCTGGAATCTGGCAGTAAATGCGCGTGATGAGTCAAACGGACATATTGATATGGTTACGGATGACGAAATTGTTGAAGCATATCGTAAGCTGGCGTCCATGGAAGGCATTTTTGCTGAACCAGCATCTGCAGCTTCACTTGCCGGCGTTATTAAAATGCGCAAACAGGGCCGTATTGCAGCTGGTCAACAAGTCGTATGCGTACTGACAGGCAATGGATTGAAAGATCCGGATATCGCGATCAAATCCGCCGGTATACAACCGACCGTTGTAGAAAGCACGGAAGAAGCAGTGCTCGGTATTATTGCCCAGGGAGCGGGTGTGTAGAGTGGAGAACGGAAAGGTAAAAGTAAAGGTGCCGGCCAGCACGGCCAATCTTGGGCCGGGCTTTGATACGATCGGCATGGCTTTTAGACTTTACACAACCCTTACAATTGAAGTGGCCGATGCAACGGATATCCGCCTGCATGGCCCCAACCTTTCCGGCATTCCTACTGATAAGAGCAATCTGATATACCAGATTGCGGCCCGCATATTCGAGAAAGCGGGGCTTGTCGTGCCGGAGCTTATCATTGATGTAACCTCCGATATTCCGCTGACCCGGGGGCTTGGCAGTAGTGCATCCGCTATTGTTGGTGCACTGGTGGCCGCCAACGAATTAGCGGGTAAGCCATTTACGATGGATGAACTGTATCAGATGGCGACCGAAGAAGAGGGGCATCCGGATAATGTCGGGGCATCGTTCTTCGGGGGAGTGGTTGTTGCGCTGATGGAGACGGATCATGTACCGTATGTTCGTTTGCCAGTACCGGAGCATCTCGAAGCGATGGTCGTTATTCCGAAATTTATGCTGTCAACCGAAAAAGCACGCGGCGTACTGCCATCTATGTACAGCCGCCAGGATGTGGTGTATACAGCAAGCCATACCGGCGTATTGGTAGGTGCGCTGGCGACAGGCAATCTATCGCTTTTACGTATGGCGATGAAAGATGTTTTGCACCAGCCATACCGCGTGTCGCTTGTTCCTGGATTGGATAAAATTTTGACTGAAGCGCATGAGCATGGTGCATTGGGCGCTGCGCTATCTGGTGCCGGTCCAACCATCATTGCCCTCGTTGATAAACGAGAGTCGACAGATGCATTACAGCAGTTTATGGTTCAAACGTTGGCTGAACATGACATTGATTGTACGGTCATGCGTCTTGTGCCTGATGAAACCGGAGTGCAAGTGGAACATTGCTTCTCCGGTGTGACTGAGCAAAGGAGTTAATACGTATGGAGAGAACGTTCGCATTTTTAGGTCCGCGCGGTACAAACACAGAAGAAGCGGCGCGCCTGATTTTCCGGGGGGAAAACGACGCATTTCGCCCGTACCGCACCATTCCGGACTGTCTGGAGGCGGCATCGGAGGGCAAAGTGGATTATGCGGTCGTTCCCTGGGAGAATTCCCTGGAGGGATCTGTCAACCTAACGCTTGATTGGATTATCCATAAAATCGATTTGCCGATTTTAAGCGAATTAATTATCCCGATTTCACACCAACTATCCTGTGCAAAGCGTGAGCATCCGCTTGCGCTGTCCGATGTCACGAAAGTACTGTCCCATCCACAGGCAGTGGCGCAATGCCATGAGTTTTTGCGCGATCATCTGTCACACGCGGAGATTGAATATGTCAGCAGCACAGCAGAGGCAGCAAGGCTTGTCAGCGAGCATGTAGAAGAGCCGTGGGTGGCAATTTCAGCTATGCAGGCAGTACACACTTATCCGGTAACACTGCTCAAGGAAAACATCGAGGATGTGGAAAATAACTTTACCCGATTTATCGTACTAGGCAAGGAGTCGCTGGTGCTACCTGAAGCGGAGACGCATAAGACGACCATTCTCGTTACGCTGCCATCCGATTTTCCGGGTGCGCTTCACCAGGTGCTTTCAGCTTTTTCTTGGCGTCGCCTTAACTTGTCACGTATCGAATCTCGTCCGACAAAAACGGGACTTGGTAACTACCATTTTGTCATTGATATCGAGCATAAGATGGACGATGTACTTCTTCCTGGCGCATTTGCCGAGATGGAAGCATTGGGCTGTCAGGTGCGCTTCCTAGGTACGTATCCGGTATTTATTAAGAAACGGAACGGAGTCGAACTATCGCTTCGTTCGTAACGCGGATTCGGGAGTGGAAGAAATAAAAAAACAACCAGTCATTCTGGTTGTTTTTTTATTTGTAAGAAAGTAGATGTGGCTGTAAAGGAAGAAAGCAACATCACACTCTCTTTCTCTCGTAATTCCGTGTGTATAGGTGCGCTGCATGAAAATTTGATTGTCAGTGCATCACAAGAAAGAAGAAAGGGCAAAACGGTTGTATGCAACTGCCATCAGGCGTAGAAAAAGTGTTCATATCCTGCGAAAAAGCGTTCTCTGCGTTTCCAATTCTTCATAATAATCGCCAGATATTGTTCGACCCGGCTAGCCTGGAAGTTCTTTCGCTTCTCAAATACGCCGGTTACTTCACGCATGAAGTTATCCGGAAATCGCAGCAGCAGGAATATGAGTGCCACTTGTGCATCCGATAGTGGTCGTACGCTGCGGTATGCTTCAATCGCTTCAGTAAATGCGGACAGACTCCATCCTTGTAGGACGAGCGCTCGGCTAATTAGTTGAATGATATCAACCAATGGCGTGTCGTAGGCAGCCGTATCCAAATCAATAATGGAGCTGTGCGTGCCGCTTAACAGAAAGTTATGGCTGGCGAGATCTTTGTGGGCGACGTGATGCTGGTAGAACGAAGTTGCATATTCTTCAGCAAGCGCTGATCTTCTGGCGACATCAAGGACATATTCCGCTTCCCTGAGAATCGTAGGGGCACCACTTTGCACGAGCTGAGTCAGACGGCTTTGCCGGGTGTCGCTGTTTTGAATCTGGCTATGAATATCGAGGAAAGAGCGATATCGGTTCTCCCATTTGACGAGAAGGGGAATGCCCTCTTCGGGAGGGGGGCCTCCAGGAATAAATGTGCTATGCAGATGAAACTCTGCCAGTTTTTCAAGAGAATGCAGAATGTCAACTTTGTTGAAATAGCTACCTTCTCTTCCAGGTATGCGTTCCATTGCTGTCATATAATCCTCTTTCCATTTAAAAACAGGCACATTTTGAATCGTTGGAATGTACCGAACTACATCTCGAAATCCACGTTGGTGAAGCGTACGGGAGAGGTGAGTAACCCATGCTGCTTGAGCAAAGTCATCGTAGCCTTTAATAACCCAGTTGCCGCGATCCGTATCACAAAGCCAGACGGCACGTTTAGGTCTTAGACGGATAACTCGGCAATGGTACATTTTCTCGATGGCAGCGATCAATTCTCGGTCCATATGCCTCCTCCTACATAATATCTGACTTAATACATACCATGCTTTCGTGGTTTGAGCACCGCTAAACATAAAAGGACAGGCTCATAGAGCCCGCCCGGATCGTTAACAATGTGATGAGTCGGAAGCGAAGCTGCTTTCATGGCAGCCGCAGCTGTCTTTATACATCGGTTGTACTGCCGGCATATGCGGATGACAATAGGGCGCATATGGAAGACCGTAAGGTGGGGTCGCATGATATGGATTTACCGGCTGCATTCCTGACATACCTGGTGAATATGTGTATGGATTCATAATATTCGCTGTTGCGAACGGATATCCTCCCTGCATATCATGGGGTACTCCCGGATAGCTGTACGGCATCATGGATGATTCCCCATGCCAATAGGATGAAGTAGATTCGCACTTCTCTTCTTTTGTCTTTTTATGCTCCACATCAGGTATTGGTACAGGCGGCATCATATACGGCATAACAGGCTGCATGGGAGGCATGATCGGCATATTGGGCAGCGGCTCTTGAATAGGCATCTGTACATTAGGCTTAGGAGGCATCATGGTATTGGGCTTTGTTTCTTGAATAGGCATCTGTACATTAGGCTTAGGAGGCATCATGGTGTTCGGTAACGGTTCTTGAATAGGCATCTGCACATTAGGCATGATCGGCATATTGGGCAATGGTTCTTGAATAGGCATCTGCACATTAGGCATGATTGGCATATTGGGCATCGGCATACAATACGGCATCGGCGGGCAATATGGCATCATTGGCATATTGGGCATGGGTGGCATGATCGGCATATTGGGCGGTTGCGGCATCGGCATCGGTTGAGGCGGAGGTGTTACTTGTACCGGCTCTTTCGGTTTTTCTTTTGGTGGTGCGGGCGGCTTTATTTCAGGCTGCGGTACTGGTATCGGTTGGGGTGGTATTGGGCTTGGCACTGGTGCCGGCACGGGCTTTTCTTTTTTTGGTATTTCTTTTATAGGCTTCTCTTTTACCGGTTTTTCTTTGGCAGGCATGGGTGGCATCTGGATATTAATGTCCATATCCATCTCCATTATTGGGTTCACTTCAGGACTTTTCGGCTTTGGCTGTGGAGATACTTCGGGCATGACTGGTTTCTCTTTTACTGGTTTTTCTTTTGTCGGCATTTCTTTGGTGGGCAGCTCTTTGTTATTCTCATCGTTTTTCAGTTGTACGCCAGTTGTCGGCACTTTCACTTTCATACCGGGTAGGATTTTATCCGGGTTTTTGATATGCGTATTGATTTTCTTTAGTGTTTCGAAGTCGACGTTATATTTCTGGGAGATTTTCCACAAGGTGTCTCCTTTTTTTACAATATGGATTTTCATGTACTCGACCATCCTTTCTGAGAAAATTACGTTACATCATATGCGTGGATGGGCGATTTGCTACGAATGGGCGGATATTGGTATAAAAATTCTTTGTAGCGGCAAAGATAGGAAGTAAAAGTTTATTTGGCAAAGAAGGGATGCATATGATCCGAAAGCCGCTTCCAAAGCATTGGAGAACCTTGCTGGCTTTATCCGTATTGTTCGTAACGGTCGTGGTTGGAGGCACCTGGTACCTGTATTCCGCCATCGGAAATTTGAAAGGTAGCGAAGCTGCGGCACAGACTGTAGATGTTGTGCTCAAGCGTGAATATTTGTGCGGAGAAACAGAAGAAGAGATGAAGCGGGAAACGGTTGCTTCTGTAGATGAGTTGCTTACGCGTTATAAGGGCTGGAATTTTGTTTCTCGTAACCGAAGTGTGTATACATTTGAGAAGAAAATTAATGACCTATCCCCGCATTGTAAAGAAAATGCGTACTTTGGTCTGGGAACAAATGGCGAATTAACGTTGTTTGATGGATTGCCAGAGAAAGGGCAGGTTATTCAGACATTTTTCCAATTGGATACGGGAAAGCTCGAGTCCAGTCTTCCACGAGAAGAACTGAATTTGCTGCGACAAGGCATACGCATTACTGATGCAGCGGAATACAATTCGATTATTTCTACGTATAGCGAATTTTCAAATGACGACCAGGAAGCGACGGTACGGCTTAAATAAAGGCAGAAAAAACGGAGCGAATCTATCGCCCCGTTTTTTTATCATTATTTCTCTATATACATCTGATTTGATACATCGACACAAGGGTGTTGATTATCCAGTACGATCCAGAATGGATAGCCACCACACCGTGCCCCGAACGAGCGGCGGTTCGTCTCCCGCATCCGAAAAACCCTGATGTTTTGCCGGTCCGGCCTTGGTGCCACAAAGCGGCCGTATCTCTCCCTTGCGAAAAAAAGACGAGGGAGCACGCCGACACGTGCATCTTATTCCTTCCAATCTATGGATAATCGACAGGTGTGACATCGACAAATTCTTGTGGTGAGAGGGAAGAAAAGAAGGAAGGGCGGTGGGCGGGAGCGGTTGGAAAAAGACACGTTTTCTTCTGCTGGAGTACAGGGCGCATCCAACCTCTTCTTTTTCTGGATCGCCTCCTTCCAACCACGCTACCCTGTCAAACTATCAAGTGTAATTTATATAGATTGCTGTACCTGCGCGAATAAAAGAAATATACCAACAATCTGATAATCAACCATATAACAAAGGCAAGCCATGTTTCGCCTGAAGACTAATCATTAAATAGCCGCAGGCGAGAATCGACAGAATAGGCAGCGATCAATGCTGCAACAAATCCGGTCAACCACGTATTAACATACGGAGTCTTGTATTATAGATTTTGGAAATTTTAGAATGTAAGCAATTACTGAAATATATGTTCGTGTTTTTCAATATGGTGTACAATAAAAGAATCGAGGTTTGTTGTAGGATCAGGAGGAAATGGGAATGATTGATTTTATTGAGGGACAGGTTGCTTATATAGAAGCAGACTGTGTTATCGTGGCCTCACAAGGTGTAGGCTATCGAGTTTTTACGGGTAATCCGTTTCAATACCGTGAAGGAGAAGTGGGAGCGGTTCGCATATATACTCACCATTATGTACGGGAAGACGCCATGCATCTGTACGGTTTTTCAACGCGTAATGAGCGAGATTTGTTCCGTAAATTGCTTGATGTATCCGGTATCGGACCGAAGGGAGCGCTGGCGATGATTTCGGCGGGTACTCCGGAGCAGATTATTGCTGCTGTAACACAGGAAAACATTGAGTTCCTGACTCGATTTCCTGGCGTCGGAAAAAAGACGGCACAACGAATTATTCTGGATTTGAAAGATAAACTTAAAGCGCTGGCTGTGCAGGAAAAGGCAGTAGCCAGAGTGGAAGGAGAGCCGGAGGTGCATGGCGGAGAGGAACCGACATTGTTCCATGCCTTCGAAGAGCCGAAGCAGGAAGCAATAGAAGCGCTCGGCGCACTCGGCTACAGTCAGACAGAGATTCAAAAAGTTATGAAAAAGCTGGAAAAAGAAGGAGCCGATTTGGCTTCTACCGATAAAATTGTAAAGCGTGCACTACAGTTGTTCTTAACGACGTAAGGGGGGATAAAACGTGGAGGAAAGAATGATTTCTGCCCATGCACATGACATGGAAGAATTCAATATGGAACTCAGCCTCAGACCCCGTTATCTGGCGGAGTATATCGGCCAGAACCAGATTAAGGAGAACCTGAAGATTTTCATCGAGGCGGCCAAGCTGCGCGGCGAAGCGCTCGATCATGTACTTCTGTACGGTCCTCCAGGTCTTGGGAAAACAACACTGTCCATGATTATCGCTAATGAGCTTGATGTTAACCTTCGTACTACATCGGGACCTGCGATTGAGCGTCCGGGTGATTTGGCCGCAATTCTGACAGCACTTTCGCCGGGAGACGTTTTGTTCATTGATGAAATTCATCGGCTGCCACGTAGTGTTGAAGAAGTGTTATATCCGGCGATGGAGGATTTCGCGCTGGATATCGTCATCGGAAAAGGACCGGGCGCAAAGTCAGTGCGGCTCGATTTACCGCCATTTACATTGGTTGGTGCGACGACTCGGGCAGGTATGCTGTCTGCGCCTCTGCGTGACCGTTTCGGTGTAGTAAGTCGCTTGGAATATTATACGACGGACGAACTTACTTATATCGTGATGCGTGCAGCTGAGTTGTTCGCCGTCGAGATTCGCGGTGAAGGGGCGGAGGAGATTGCTCGTCGTTCACGTGGAACGCCGAGGATTGCCAATCGATTGCTAAAGCGGGTGCGGGATTTTGCGCAGGTGCAAGGCGACGGAGTCATTACCGGAGAGTTGGCATGTGAAGCGTTGGAGCGTATTCAAGTGGACCGGATGGGGCTTGATGAGATTGATCACAAGCTGCTATTGTCCATTATGGATACGTTTGCTGGAGGACCGGTCGGTCTAGATACACTAGCAGCAACGGTGAGCGAGGAAGCGACAACGCTCGAAGACGTGTGCGAACCGTATCTTATGCAGATAGGGTTTCTGCAGCGTACGCCGCGGGGACGCATAGCGACGCCGCATGCATATAATTATTTCGGCAGGGAGGTGCCAGGCGTATGAATCCGGTGGCGAAAATGCTCATCATAGGCGGCATAGTTCTCGTTATTATCGGCCTTATTTGGCAGGTGGGCGGCCGGTTTTTGAACCTGGGGCGCTTGCCGGGGGATATCGTTGTGGAAAAAGAGAACTTCCGCTTTTATTTTCCGGTTATGACGAGCATTATTTTGAGTATTGTACTCTCACTCCTATTTTATTTGTTTCGCTTTTTTCGTTAAATTTCAGGTTGGAATCTCAAAAACCGTTTATAAAGCCTGTTCAAAAAGGAGGACAAACAGAGCTGTGAAGTTCAAGGCACGGTAGACCCGAGAAGCGGAGCGTAGGGAAGACTACGTGAGCAGCAGGGGGGCAATGCAACGTGGAAATTCGCAGTTCTGTTTCCTGGACTTTTTGAACATCCTCTTATATAAGGAGAACTATATATGGAACAGAAGAACGGTTTATTCGGACAGCGTATATGGCGGATTGTTGACCAAACAAGGACGCATCCGTCATTTCATGCGCTCTATTCTTTTGCGATGGACGATACATTATGTACGTCGGTTCGTTTGAAACGGAGCCCGGCAGTGATGCGAGCCTGGGTGCACCACCATAATGTAGTCATGGGCAATGTCGACTACAAATTGCAGGGAATTGAACAAGGAATTTCCTACTTGAAGGAGCATGGGTATGTACCTGTGGTGCGGAATTCTGGCGGTGCTGCGGTTGTACTTGATGAAGGGGTTTTGAACCTATCGCTAATTTTGCCTACGGAGGATACATTTTCCGATATTAATGCAGGATATCGGGCGATGGTGAAGTTTATTGAACTCATGCTAGCCCCGTTCGGCGTGCAGGTAGAGACGGGAGAGGTGATAGGCTCATATTGTCCCGGCGATTTCGATGTCGCCATCGGTGGACGAAAGTTTGGTGGATTGGCACAGCGCAGAAGGCGTGGCGCAGTGGCGGTACAAGCATTTCTGCTAGCAGATGGTAGTGGTAGCGAGCGGGCAGAGCTTGTGCGTGGCTTCTATGAGATGGCGGCCCGAGAAGGGGATACGTATCCCTCTGTACATCCAGAGACAGTAGCTTCTTTATCAGAGCTTATAGGGGTGCCTATTTCCTGTTCTGATTTGCTTGAGCGGGCGGTAGACGTGATTAAAGCACGTTCGGAGCGAGCTGAGTTTACCCAGCTGTTCCAGGAAGAAGCAGAGGAATTTGCTTCCAATACAGCTAGTATGGAGACACGTAATCCGCACTTACAGCTATAATTATATTTTTTCTGCGACCTTTTTCCTTTTTAGCCGTCTAATTTAATAGAGTTGGCAAATAAAACTAGGTTTTCTGGTAGAATATTCATAGATTTGCAGAAATCTAGAGGGAGAAAGGTTGTTAGATAAGATGAAGCTGGGAAAGATTTTGCCCGTTGTGCTTAGCTTAGGCCTGTTGCTGCCGTTCGGCGCTCAGGCGCATGCAACAGATGAACCGGCGGTACGAGTAGAATTAACGAGTCCCTTTGCATTAAGTGCAGCGGAAGTGTTATCGACAGTACCGTTTACTGTTAATGGTAACTATATGGTAGAGGGACAGCCAACGCTTATGTTACTGGGAGGACAGAAGTATTTTGTTCAATTGGAGAATGGAACGCTAAGCCTCTATCAATTCGGACCGGTTGGTTTGCCTGTTCCACTTGTCCAGGGAGTCAATACGCTTAAGATCATACCTTCGCTGCCGGATGGAGAAGCGGCTACGTTGAAAGTGGAAGGTAAGAAAAGTGCTTATTCCTACCGTGGAGCGATGGAATTCCAAATCGGAGAGAAAGGCGCACTGAAGAGAATTGTGCCGATTAATGTAGTTGGTATGGAAAGCTACCTAAAAGGAGTCGTTCCAAGCGAAATGTACGCTTCCTGGAATCGAGAAGCATTGAAAGCGCAAGCTGTTGCGGCCCGTACATATGCTGTGCGTCATATGAATGCGAAGCCAGGTAGTGCTTATATTAATGATACTGTGCAATATCAGGCGTATGAAGGTATGAAAAATGAAAAGGAGAATTCCAATCTGGCTGTCGAAGAGACAAGAGGGGAAGTTCTTTCTCATAACGGAGGTTTAATTGAAGCGCTATATAGCGCCAGCAATGGCGGCTATACGGAAGCACCGGAAAATGTATGGAAAAGCTCGAAAGGTTCTCCATATCTTGTTGCCAAGCCGGATCCATATGATGCAAAAAGTGATTCACCTAATAAGAGTTGGCAGCAGACGCTAACGATAACCCAGCTTCAGGACAAAATCAAAAACCGTACGCCCGCCGTGGGAACGATTAAGAAAGTAGAAGTGAAGGAAACGTATCCTTCCGGTCGAATCGCAGATATAGTTCTTGAAGGGGATAAAGGAACACTGCACTTATCGAAGGAAGAAGCGCGTACGGCATTTGGGTTGAAAAGTGCTCTTTATTCGGTAAAGGCTAACTATGGTACCGCTGTGCCGTCTCCAGCTCCGGCAGATGGACAACTATCTGTTTATAACGGTGCTACCACAGCTCATAAAGGCTCGGATGGCTTGGTCGTTACAAACGGTGTGACTCAGGCGACAGTACCTTCTAACTTGGTAATTCAGGGGGCCACACAGACAAAAGTTCCCGAGCAGAACGGTGGAGCGGGTACCCAATCTTCACCTGTTTCCATTACGTTTACCGGAAGCGGATATGGACATGGCGTAGGGATGAGTCAATGGGGTGCTCAGCAGATGGCCAAGGAAGGTAAGACATACCGAGACATCCTGAATTTTTATTATGCTCCCGCACAGGTTTCTGGGGGATACGGTGCAGGAAATTAATATAGCAAGCCATGTCTATTTCTTGCATGAAACGGGAAAAATCGGTATGATAAAGTGAAACTTCCATCAGTAGGAGGGCGTACATCCCTCCCTGATGGTTATTATACTGATGATTGAAGGTAAAGTTGAGGGATAGACATTGAACGTCAACGATTTTGATTTTCATTTGCCGGAAGAACTTATAGCACAGAATCCGCTGCAGGAGCGGACAGGCTCGCGCTTGCTTGTGCTTAATAAGCGAACCGGAGACATGGAACATAGGACATTTACGGATTTAAAACATTATTTGAAAGCCGGCGATACGCTCGTGCTCAATGACACGAGGGTAATTCCTGCCCGGCTTTTTGGCGTGAAAGAAGGAACGGGTGCACATATTGAAGTTCTCCTGCTGAAGCCGCTGGGAGAGGACCGCTGGGAGACGCTTGTCCGTCCCGGCAAAAGGGTGAAACCTGGTACACGAATCGTATTCGGCGACCATTTGCTTATTGCTGAGTGTGAGGAAAGCACAGAGGTGGGCGGCCGGATTGTTCGGTTTGAATATGAGGGTATATTCAATGAACTTTTGGATCAATTAGGAGAAATGCCGCTTCCGCCCTATATTAAAGCTCAGCTTGAGGACAGCGAGCGGTATCAGACGGTATACGCGAAGCATCGTGGATCTGCGGCCGCGCCCACGGCTGGGCTACATTTTACCGAAGAGTATTTAGAAGAGTTGAAGGCAATGGGTGTGCAACTTGCTTTCGTCACCTTGCACGTTGGATTGGGCACATTTCGACCTGTTGCTGCCGATACGGTGGAAGAACATGAGATGCATAGCGAGTTTTATACGCTCACAGAAGAAAATGCGCGTATGATTAATGAAACTAAAGCGCGTGGCGGCCGTATTATAGCCGTAGGGACTACTTCGTGTCGTACGCTGGAGACTATCGGCCAGAAACACGGTGGTAAGCTGGTTGCAGCCGAAGGATGGACAAGCATTTTTATCTATCCGGGGTATGAGTTTAGTGTCATCGATGGGCTTGTGACAAACTTTCACCTGCCCAAATCAACGCTCGTCATGCTAGTAAGCGCACTTGCAGGACGTGAGAACATTCTGCGTGCCTATAATGAAGCGGTTGAGCAGAAGTACCGTTTCTTCAGCTTTGGCGACGCCATGCTTATTTTGTAACAGGCTAGGAGGACATCAACATTGGCAGTACGCTATGAATTAATAAAAACATGTAAGCAGACCGGTGCACGGCTCGGCAAATTGCATACGCCGCATGGCACGATTGATACGCCGATATTTATGCCGGTCGGCACGCTAGCAACGGTAAAAACGATGACGCCGGAAGATTTGAAAGAAATGAATGCCCAGATTATTTTAAGCAACACATATCATCTTTTCTTGCGACCCGGACATGAACTGGTAGCGGAAGCGGGCGGTCTTCATTCGTTTATGAACTGGGACCGCGCCATCCTGACGGATAGCGGTGGCTTTCAAGTGTTTAGTCTAAGTAATCTGCGTCAGATTGATGAGGAAGGGGTAGCATTTCGTTCCCATCTGAGCGGAGAAAAGCTATTCCTAAGTCCGGAGAAAGCGATGGAGATCCAAAACGCACTGGGCGCAGATATTATGATGGCGTTCGACGAGTGTGCGCCGTATCCAGCAGAACCGGAATATGTAAAACCGTCTATGGAGCGGACGACTCGCTGGGCGGAGCGCTGTTTGAAAGCGCATAAGCGTCCGCACGATCAGGCGCTGTTCGGTATCGTACAAGGTGGAATGTACCGTGATCTACGGGAGCAAAGCGCACGCGATATTACTTCACTTGATTTTCCTGGTTATGCTATCGGGGGATTGAGCGTAGGCGAACCGCATCAGCTTATGTATGAGGTGCTGGACTACACTGTACCGCTTCTTCCATCGAACAAGCCTCGTTATCTGATGGGCGTAGGGTCGCCCGATGCGTTGATCGAAGGTGCAATTCGCGGAATTGATATGTTCGACTGTGTGCTTCCGACAAGAATTGCACGCAACGGAACGTGTATGACGAGTGAGGGGCGCCTGGTGATTCGCAACGCCAAGTATGCGCATGATTTCACACCGCTCGATCCGAACTGCGATTGCTATACGTGCCGCAATTATACACGAGCGTATATTCGTCACCTTATTCGCTGTGACGAGATTTTGGGAGTGCGTCTGACGACATATCATAATCTGCATTTTCTACTTAACATGATGGAACAGGTGCGCCAGGCAATTATGGAAGACCGCTTGCGTGACTTCCGTGATGAGTTTTTCGCCCGTTATGGTATAACGGAGACGAGAGGCTTCTAAATGATGTGAAACTTCGCCGGCTTTGCGTTTTTTCATCATGAGACATATGTGTTGTGTTTTAGGAAGAAGCGTGACCTGGCAAGAATATATGTATATAAAAAAGGAGGAATACCATGGGTGCGGGTACACAGCAAATTTTATTATGGGTGGTCATGTTTGCCATCTTCTATTTCTTGCTCATTCGTCCAAACCAAAAACGCCAGAAGCAGCGCAATGCGATGCTGGGGGCCTTGAAGAAAGGTGATCGCATCGTAACGATCGGTGGCTTGCATGGCACAATCGACTTGATTAATGAAGAGAATAACACCATCGTTCTCAATGCTGGTGGACAAAAGCTGACTTTCGAAAAGGCGTCAGTTCAATCTGTCGTCGGTGAAAGTGTGCAAAAGCAGCCGGTTGCGGCAAAAAAAGAAGAGTAGTATAGGAAGGAAGAAAGCGGGAGGCGCAATGCAACCCGCTTTTTTTTGTAAACAAAAACTTGAAACCTTTTATGTTTTCTATCGTAGAGATAATCGAAAGCATTTTTGGGGAAATTGAGTGTATATCTCTGAATATTAATATGACTATTCTCATTGGTATTATGAGATGTATCCGCTTTTGCCTGAAAAATTTTGAAAAAGGAGGAAATGAAAATGAACGTAAGAGAAATCGAACTTCCGGGTATCGGACGCAAGTTTGAAATGATTACCCGAAGCAATGAAAAAATTGTCATTGTTGTTCATGATGACGGAAGAAGAGAAATATATCACTTTGATGAACATGACCATGATGAGAGTATTTCAAGCGTAACGTTTAACGACTCTGAAGCCAGACAAATATCTGCGATTATTGGAGGAATTGTCTACAAACCAAGGGCACTTGAGACAGTTGAAATGGCTTTTGACGACTTAGTCATTGAGTGGTTCAAGGTAGAAAATAATGCTGCAGCTATCAACAAATCGATCGGAGAGATAGATGTTCGTAATAAGTACGGTGTGACTGTAATCGCTATTATAAAAAAGAATCTCAAAAAAATTCTTAATCCTGGTCCGCAGGCTATGATTGAACCAGGAGATACAATCGTCATATGCGGGGAAAGAAGCGAATTAAAAGCGGTTATTAAAGAACTTCTATCAAGTGGGGGGGAATAGTTATAGATGGATCATTTGGTCTTTGAAGTCGGAACAGCGCTGGTGCTAGTAGCTATCGCAGCTGTAATCGCCGGAAGGTTAAAATTTTCCATCATTCCTTTTTTAATTATACTCGGTATGCTGGTGGGGCCTCATGCACCTACAATCGGAATCATCAATCTGAAATTTATTGAAAGCGCTGAGATTATTGAATTTCTTGGCAGGATAGGAGTGCTGTTTCTTCTCTTTTATCTTGGGTTGGAGTTCTCGGTTGGAAAGTTAATTAAATCGGGACGCTCCATTGCCATCGGCGGAACTATCTATGTTCTTATGAATTTCGCCTTGGGATTAGCCTATGGGTTTCTTACAGGATTCCCACTATATGAGACGCTTATTATTGCCGGAATGGTTTCTGTTTCTTCCAGTGCCATCGTCGCAAAGGTACTCGTTGATTTAAGGCGTACCGGGAACTCGGAGACGGAGTTAATTCTTGGAATTATATTGTTTGACGATATTTTCCTGGCTGTGTTTTTATCCATTATGTCGGGCCTGCTTCTCGGCGGTGCGACTTCTATAGGAGGAACGATACTTTCCGTTCTTATTTCAATTGGTTATATGATGCTGTTTTTCGTTATTGCCAGAAAAGGCAGCCCGGTATTAAATAGGCTTCTCAATATTGCATCAGATGAAATTTTCATTATTGTAGTGTTTGCCGCCCTGTTTTTTATCGCAGGTTTTTCGGAGACCATCCATGTAGCTGAAGCGATTGGAGCATTGCTATTTGGCCTTGCTTTATCTGAAACTGAACACAGTAAGCGAATAGAGAAGCTCGTTATCCCCTTTAGGGACTTTTTTGGAGCCTTATTCTTCTTTAGTTTTGGATTGAGTATTGATCCTTTATCTTTAGGGAATACGTTATGGTTAACGTTAGGAGTTGTCGCACTAACTATTTTGGGTAACTTTGTTGCTGGGATGATTGCCGGTAGAAGGTCAGGACTATCACATAAAGCTTCTGTGAATATCGGTCTTACGATCGTATCACGCGGAGAATTTTCGATTATTGTAGCGAACTTAGGTATTGCTGGCGGTTTAATGCCAATTCTGAAGCCTTTTTCCGCCCTGTATGTTCTTATATTGGCTATCCTGGGTCCTTTGTTAACGAAAGAGTCAAAGCGCATATATAACGTTTTAAATAAAGTGTTCAAATGGAGCAATCAAAACAGCAAGAGTAAATGACAGAAATTGCTAGCGTTTAGCACAAAAGCGTCCATGCCTCATTGTCAATAATGAAGTATTAACCATGAGGCATAGACACTTCATGCACCGTTCCCATGCATTGGAACGGCATTGTGGTAACAGAAGAAATTTTTAAGTTGGAGTTGTCCACACGAGTGGCCGCAAAGCTGTTCCGCTTACAGGAACAGCTTTGTTGATTTGCTCCTAAGATCCCAATATGTACAACTAATCATCAATGAGGAAAGAAGAAAACTTTCGTTGATGGAAGTTTTGGATGTATACTTAGTAAGTTGCTTATTTTTAACATTCACAAGGAGGTAGATTACCGTTGGAGTATGTGCAAGAATTACCTAAAGTACGCAAAAGAAATACGAAGCTAAAAATAGCGAAGAGAATGATATTTATTTTTTTAGGTTCTTTGCTGTTTTCGTTAGGGCTTGAAGTCTTTTTGGTTCCTAATCAGATTATTGATGGTGGGATTACCGGGATTTCCATTATGCTCGCTCATCTTACGGGCCTAAAATTGGGATGGTTTCTCTTCTTTCTCAACCTTCCTTTTCTTTTTATAGGGTATAAACAAATTGGAAAAACGTTTGCCCTGTCTACACTGTTCGGCATAGCTGTTATGTCTGTCAGCACGACTTTGCTTCATCATATACCGGGAGTGACAGGAGATCCGCTTCTGGCTGCTGTATTTGGTGGAATTATTCTAGGAATTGGCGTCGGATTGGTTATTCGCAGTGGAGGTTCGCTCGATGGAACGGAAATCGTAGCTATCCTATTCAACAAAAAAAGCCCCTTTTCTGTAGGGGAAATGGTGATGTTTTTTAATATTTTCATTCTCGGTAGTGCCGGGTTTGTTTTTGGATGGGACCGAGCCATGTATTCGCTCATTGCTTATTACATTGCCTTTAAAATGATTGACGTAACCATCCAGGGGCTTGATGAATCGCGTTCCGTATGGATTATTAGTGATAAACACCGAGAAATCGGTGATGCTTTGCTTGCTCGCCTGGGACGCGGAGTCACGTACTTGAATGGAGAGGGAGCCTACACGGGGGATGATAAGAAAGTGATTTTCTGCGTGGTTACCCGGCTGGAAGAGGCGAAACTGAAATCGGTTATCGAAGATATCGATGAATCGGCTTTTCTCGCGGTTGGTTCAGTCAATGATGTTAAAGGCGGTAACTTTAAAAAGAAGAATATTCATTAATACTAAAATGAAAGGCCGGGCGTGTTTTGACAGCCCGGCTTCTTCTATGTCATCACACCTGTTGATTATCCATAGATTAGAAAAAATAAGATGCACGCATCGGCGTGTTCCCTCGTCTTTTTCTCGCGAGGAAGAAATACGGCCGCTTTGTGGCGCCAAAGCCGGACCGGCAAAACATCTGGGCCTCTCGGGTGCGGGAGACGAACCGACGCCCGTTTGGGGAACGGTGTGGTGGTATCCACTCTGGACCGTACTGGATAATCAGCATCCTTGATATGCCACTTACTTTTTTGAAAGATTCACTCCGATGATTCCTCCAAACGCAGCTATCAGAAACGCAAACAGTAGGTAATATAGATGGCTAAGCCCTAGCTTCGCATCGAAGCCGAGAAAACTTATAAGCACAATAAATAGGTAGTATAGAATACCAGTCATTCCACCATAATACCAACCTTTCTCCCCACCTCGTTTGCCGGAGACGAAGCCGCCGACGAACAGTGCCAAACCGTTTACGATATAGACGACTGAAGGCAGCGTCGATTCGCGTGTGTCGGTAAAAGCAAGCATGAAAGACGTAATAATTGCACCTAAAAACACAATGATGAACGTGTAGATGAACCCGGCAAGCATAGGTAGTTTTAATCGATCCATTTTTAACATGGGACACACCTCGCTTTTTTGTACAATCCTATGTTTAGAGCGGACGGTTTATGCTTTCTCTGGCTAGGGAAAGATTCAATATTTTTGTTTGAAAGCCCCTACGTTTTCTCGTATGATGAAAGAAGCGAGAGCGTGCAGTCGTTCGCCTGCTTGGAAAACGGGGGTGAGAGTCTATGATTAAAACGTATTTTTACAACCATTCGCGGCAGACAATGCAGCATGATGTCGATTTAGAGCAGGTGGATAAATTCCTCCTTTCGCCGGAAGATTTGCTTTGGATTGATCTATACGATGTGGGGAATGACGAACTGCAGTACGTGGCCGACATCTTTCAATTTCACCCGTTGGCAATCGAGGACTGTCTGCATGTTAGCCCGCGTGCAAAAGTGGATAATTATGAAGACTATTATTTTTTCGTTATTCATGCGCTCCGCTACAATGAAGAGAGTGACAACGAGATTACTACGCTTGAACTGAATGTATTTCTTGGTCCGAATTACATCGTGACCATTCATAAACGCCCGTTGCCCTCCATAGGCAGAATTGCCGCCACTAGTCTACATAGCAAAAAATACATGAATCGAGGTCCAGATTTTTTGCTGTATTCTATCGTAGACGGCATTACAGATGAATATTTTCCGATCATCGATCGAATTAGCGTGCGGATTGATGAACTAGAAGACGAGATTTATGAGCATCAGATGAAAGAGATTACTGAGGAGTTTCTCGCTTTGAAGCGGACGATTATTTTACTTCGCCGTGTCATTCTGCCGCAGAAACGAATTTTTGCGCCGGTTAACGGTATGATGTTATTTGAGATTAATGAAGAGAATCTCCCATTCTATGTCGATTTAGTTGACCATCAGGAACGTATCGCTGATTCGACCGAGACGTTCCGTGATCTTGTAAACGGAGCATTGGATACGTATTATTCCATCGTAAGTGCCAAAACGACCGAAACGATGCGGATTCTGACCATGATCTCCACTATTATGATGCCGCTCACGTTCATTACAGGCTTGATGGGGATGAATGTACCATTGCCGGGCGAAGAAAAAGTATACAGCTTGTGGATTATCATGGGCATCCTCCTTCTTGTTGTGTTATTTATGTTTATTTACTTTAAACGCAAACGCTGGCTATAGCTCAGTTTATCTTCTGGGGAGGAAATGAGCGAGCGTCGGTCCGATCCATGGGATACGCTGCACATCCTGCTTTCCTAACACGCGCAGCCAGATAAGAAGGAGCGAGTAGATGAATAGCGCCAGACAGATGCCGAGCAGCATCGCCTGCGGAAGCTCCATCAGATGCGACCAGTAGCGTGTCATATGCAGAGCCGTATAGCCGGACAATGCTACGCTAATGAGAACTTTTACCATTTCTTTTATTTCAATGGTAAATCCGGTAACTTTGCTTACGCTGAAGAAGTGCAATAGCGTTACGGATAGAATACTAATGTTTACTGATAGCACGACGCCGTCGACGCCAAGCTCGGGACGGGACGCGAGTAGAAAAATAGCGGCTGTTTTCAGCAGTGCTCCAATAATCGTATTGCGCATAGCCACGCCTGCGCGATCGAGCCCCTGAAGTGCGGCCTGCAAAGGAGCCTGGAAATATAAGAAAAGGGAATAGGGAGCCATAAGCTTCAAGAAATGCCCCACAGCTTCGTCGTTATACAGGAGAGTGGACAGCGGTTCGGCAAAAATATATAGCAATACGGCGCAAGGGGCCCCGATAATAAGTGCGAGCCGGATGGATTGATAGATACGGCGATAGATGAGCTTGTCGTTTTTTTGTGCAGCGGCTTCCGCTACGGCAGGAACGAGTGAGACTGAGAGCGAATACGTAATAAAAGTTGGAAAAATTAAAAGCGGCATTGCCATTCCAGCCAGTTGGCCGTAAAAGCTGGTCGCAGCGCCTGCGGACATGCCTGCGAGGAGCAGGCTTTGCGCGACGATAATCGGTTCAACAAAAAATGTTAACGAAGAAACGATACGACTGGTTGTAACCGGAATCGAGATGTCCAACAAATTACGAAATGTCTCACGATTTTGTTTGAGAAGCCCAGAGATGCTACGTTGCTTGAATGGATTTGGTAATTTTTGACTGCGAAATTGAAAGAGAAGGCTTATCATACCAAATGCTTCACCGATTACGACACCAGCCATAGCGCCAGCTGCTGCATATTCTACGCCGTGTGGCATTAGCCAGGATGCGAGAATGATGACGGTAAACATGCGGATGACTTGTTCCACCAATTGCGAGCTTGCGGTTGGCGTCATATTCTGTTTGCCCTGGAAGTATCCACGCAGCACAGAAGACACGGCGATAATTGGCACAATGGGTGCGATAGCCAGCAGTGGATAGAATGCCCGCTCATCGGTTAGGAAGTAGCGGGAGATGACAGGGGCGCTAAGAAGCATTACTGTTGTGAAAAGAATACTCAGCGCAGAGACGATGAGAAGGGAGATACGCAGAATGGAGCGCACCTGTTCATGGTCCCCTCTTGCATCCGCTTCAGCTACCAGCTTGGACACTGAGACGTTGAGACCGAATGTAGCCAGTGAGATAATCAGGATGAATGTTGGAACCGCCATTTGATAGAGGCCCAGACCTTCGGCGCCGATAATCCGGGCTAACATAACCCGATTAATGAAGCCGAGAATTTTCACGATGAGTCCGGCAAGAATGAGAATGAGCGTTCCTTTCATAAATGTTTGTTTCGTCATGATATGTCCTCTCTTTTCCCATGCATTTGTTGACAGCATATGCATGTACCCCAAGTAAACATGCCTGAAATTGATGAGACTGGAGGCTTCACGAGAATGCGGAAATACCCGATAGATGAGCAACTGGCGTATGTATGCGAGATAAAGGCGCAAGAATTCGTGATGCTCGGCTACGACGATGTTACTGTAGAAGAAATCTGGGAATGTATCTCAGAGAAGTATAAGGAAATGCCCCCGCTTTACAAGGTTGTTAATGATATTTTGTCGTTGAAGCCGGGACGCTGGATGAACTGGGTGACAATGCGTGCTTTCAGGGGAGAGCCGATTTAAGACATAGGGATAAAGTGAAACTTCACTCAGTGAGGGTTTTCGTACGTCCCCCACTGAGTGTTAGTTGAACATATCGGACCTTTAGGGGCAGTTTATCTCCCCCCTACACTTCCTCGATTTCTTCAAGTCTTGAGGTGGGGAGATTACTGCTCGTTAAGGCGGGATAAAAATAGGAAGAATTGATGAATTTTTTTTGTTTTGTTCGATTTTGTGAAACAAAAGCTTGCATTACGCGTAAAAGAAAGCGGGTTGCACGATACGGAAGCGTGCGCTCGCTTTCCTTTTTTCTAGAATGTTTTGAGAAGAGGAGAGAGGCACCGTCCCTGTGCGCTGTCTGAATTTCCCTTGAGCGGTAAATTGACAGTGAAAAATAGGAGTAGCTATAATAAAAAGTATTGGTTGAAAAAGGAGGAACTGCGGGAGATGATTAAATGGAGCCGCCTGGTTACTCTTCTCTTGATTACAGCTGTTGTGTTCGGCACGGTTGCTTTAACCGGGAAGAAAGTAGCGATGGGCACGACCCTTGGGCTCGATTTGCGCGGGGGATTTGAAATATTGTATGAGGTAGCACCTCTGAATGAAAAACAGAAACTAACGACACAAACATTGAAGGATGCAACCAAAGCGCTCGATAACCGGGTGAACAAGCTCGGTATAGCAGAGCCGGAAATTCAGGCAGAAGGAACGAACCGCATCCGCGTGCGCCTGGCCGGTGTCACTGATCAGGAGCGTGCGCGGGATTTGATTGGGAAACCGGCGAATCTGACTTTCCGTGACCAAGATGGGAAAATTTTAATGCAAGGAAGCGATCTGGCAGAGAACGGTGCGCAGGGCGTTCTCGATTCACAGACACAACAGCCGGTTGTTACCTTGCAATTTAAAGACGCGAAGAAATTCGCCGATGTAACACAGAAGTATATCGGTCAGCCGATGGCGATTTTTCTTGACGATCAGCTAGTTACGGCGCCTGTTATTAAGAGTGTAATTCCAAATGGAACGGCGCAGATTGACGGGCAGAAAGACATTCAGGAAGCGAAGGATTTAGCGGCGATACTGAATGCCGGTGCGCTTCCGGTTAAGATGAAAGAAGTATTCTCGACAAGCGTTGGGGCAAAACTCGGACAAGAAGCCCTGCAAAATGGGGTAGAGGCTGGCATTATCGGTACGATTATCGTTCTGTTGTTTATGATTGTGTATTACCGTATGCCGGGCGTCATTGCCTGCATCACATTGGTAGCCTATATTTATCTGCTGCTTCTCATGCAGAATCTCATGGGCGCTACCCTTACGTTACCGGGCATTGCCGCCTTTATACTTGGGATCGGGATGGCAGTTGATGCCAACATTATTATGTATGAACGGATTAAAGAAGAGCTGCGAAGCGGTAAATCGTACCTTTCCGCATTGCGGGCCGGTTCCAAGCGTTCTTTAAGCACGATTCTGGATGCGAACGTAACGAGCATCATCGCTTCCCTTGTGCTGTTCTATTTCGGTTCGAGTGCGATACGCGGGTTTGCGGTCATTCTTATCCTGAGCATTATTGTGAGCATGGTTACAGCGGTGGCGGGCTCTCGTTTCTTAATGAATCTGGCCGTACGCTCCAATCTGTTCAACAAGCCCGGCTATTATGGGGTAAAGGAGCGTGATATCCGTGAATTATAAGTTTGATGGGTATAGATTCGACTTTGTAAAGCATAGAAAAAAATATTTCATCGTATCAGCGCTGCTGATTATCGCAGGGATCGTGTCCCTGATGACGATGGGGCTAAATCTTGGCGTCGACTTTAAGAGTGGGACAAGGGTGCAGGTGCAAATCGGCCAAACGTTCAAAGAAGCGGACGTGAAGCAGGCTGTGGAACAAATCGGCTTGCACTCGGGAAGCATCACGACCGCGGGCGACAAGAAGGACATGGCGGTCATCCAGTTTGCCGAGCCGATTCATAAAGATGAATTCGCCAAGCTAACGAAAGCAATGGAGAATAAATACGGCAAAGGCGTATCCTTGCAAGAGAGTACGGTCAATCCGATTATCAGCCAGGAGCTGGCTCGTTCGGCACTTTATTCGGTATTGCTTGCTTCTGTTGGTATCGTACTATACATTACGATACGCTTTGAATTCCGGTTTGCCGTGTCGTCCGTGCTTGCGCTTTTGCATAACGTATTTCTGGTGATTACGCTGTTCAGTATTTTCCAGATTGAAGTGGAGCTCACCTTCATTGCAGCCATTCTGACGATTGTCGGCTATTCCATTCACGATAACATCATTATTTTTGACCGGATTCGCGACAATCTGAAGCACGCTAAGCTGAAGACGGTCCAGGATGTAGAAGATGTCGTGAATCACAGTATCGATCAGACACTGGCCCGTTCCATCAACACGGTATTGACGGTCGTTATTTGTGCGGCTGCGCTCTACATTTTCGGTGGAGAAAGTATTCGCCACTTTACATTGGCACTCATTATCGGCCTGATTTTCGGAGCATACTCCTCGATCTTCATCGCCAGCCAAATTTGGGTATCCTGGAGAGAAGCCGATTTGAAAAAGAGCAAGAAAAAGAACAAGCTTGCTAATAATGAAGCATAAGAAAGCCATACTATAAGGAAACAGGATAAAACCGCGGGGGGTGCCCGCGGTTTTTTTCACGCAACAAAGGAGTGGCGGTATATGCAAATGCAGGAAGAGCGATTTTCTAAAGCAAAGTTTGCTGCCTGGGTGGGGATTATCGGCAATCTAATCCTGGCCGTTGCCAAAGCGGGTATAGGGGTTATTGCCAACAGTAAAGCACTGCTTGCAGACGCGGTTCATTCTGCGTCTGACATTATTGGGTCATTGGCAGTACTGCTTGGGTTGAAGGCCTCCCAGATTCCTCCTGATCCCGAGCATCCATATGGACATGGCAAGGCAGAACCGATTTCCGCGATTGTCGTATCGATTATTCTATTTGCGGTAGGTCTGGAGATGGGCTATACAACCATCCAGGCATTTTTCGCTCCTATTACTGCTCCAGGTATGCTGGCCGTCTATGCCGCTATCATCTCTATGGGAATAAAAGAGTGGATGTTTCGCTATAAATACCGCGTCGGTAAAGAACTGAACAGTCAAGCAATTATCGCCAATGCATGGGAGCATCGTTCTGATGTGTACTCCTCGTTTGCCGCGTTTGTTGGTATTGGTGGCGCTATTGTTGGACAGCGGCTTGGAGTTCCGATTCTTGTGTATCTTGATCCGGTAGCAGGTGTATTCGTTTCCGGTCTGGTTATCCGGATGGCATACCGAATGCTGCGTGAATCGATCCATAGCACGCTTGATGTTGTGTGGGATGAAGAGAAAAGCAAAGGGTTAAGAGAAACGGCACAAATGGTGCCAGGCGTGCTGCAAATCAATGAACTGCTGGCTCGTGAACATGGTCATTACGTAATCGTAGATGTAAAAATTAGCGTGGATGCGCAGATTACAGTAGAAGAAGGACACCGCATTGGCAAGCAGGTGAAAAAAGTATTGATGGAGAATTTTTCAAATGTGCAGAACGTGTTTGTCCATATTAATCCATATGATCAGGTGGGAGAAGACGACATTTCGTATCCACCGCTTCATAAGATAGACACAGCGGATGTAATAGAGAAGGATGGTCCAATTTTGCATTAAACAATAGTTGCCCCATTTTTCCCCTCTCTAGTATAATGAACAAGTGTTTAAGGAGAGGTGGGAGAAAACTTTGGTAAAATCGAAGACCCGCTGGAAAATGGAAGAGGTTAATCAGGAACTTGCTCTGCGGCTGCAGCAGCAATTACATATTTCGCTATTGCTGGCCCAATTGCTTGTCGGACGCGGCATTGAGACTGTGGATGCGGCAGAAAAATTCCTCGGAGGCAGCGTACAGGATTTTTATGATCCGTTCTTGCTTGACGGTATGGAGGCCGCGGTCAATCGCATCAGGCAGGCCATTGACAATGACGAATCCATTCTCATCTACGGGGACTACGATGCGGACGGTGTAACGAGTACAAGCATTATGATTCATACGATGCGCATGGCGGGTGCAACATTCCAATATTATATCCCCAATCGCTTTACGGAAGGCTATGGTTTGAATGAAGGCGCATTAGTGAAAGCGGCAGAAAACGGCTTTTCAGTCGTGATTACGGTAGATACCGGCATCAGTGCTATAAAAGAAGCAGAACTTGCGAAAGAAATGGGACTTGATTTAATTATTACGGATCATCATGAGCCACCAGAAACCATACCGGATGCATACGCTGTGGTGAATCCAAAGAAGCCTGATTGTCCATATCCGTTTAAGATGCTGGCTGGAGCCGGAGTAGCATTCAAATTTGCCCATGCCCTGCTTGGAGAGCTTCCACATCACCTGCTTGAAATTGCAGCAATTGGAACGATTGCTGACCTCGTAGCCTTGGTGGATGAGAATCGCCTCATTGCCAAGCTGGGACTCAAAGCGCTAGAGCATTCGGTCAATCCGGGCGTCAAAGCCTTGAAGAAAGTGTGCGGTATTGAAGGAAAGGTCTCCGCTTATCATATCGGATTCGGCATGGGGCCGCGCATCAACGCTACAGGACGGCTAGAGACAGCAGATCGCGCTGTTAAGATGTTCATCACAAGCGATTATGAAGATGCGGAGCGATATGCATGTGAATTGGACGAGCTGAACAAGGAGCGCCAGGAGCTGGTGGAAGCGATTGCAGCTGAAGCTGAGGAATTGGTACTTGCTATGTCGGAAGAGGAAAGAGATGTACTGGTGGTAGCCAAGGAAGGCTGGAACGAAGGGGTCATTGGGATCGTCGCATCTCGTCTGGTGGAGAGGTTCTATCGCCCTACAATTGTGTTGAGCATTAATACAGAACAAGCGAAAGCAAAAGGATCGGCACGCAGCATTGCAGGCTTCAACATGTATGAAGCCCTGACAACTTGCGCTGACATTCTGCCTCATTACGGCGGACATCCGATGGCGGCGGGAATGACCCTTGCAGAAGCAAACGTGTCTGAACTGCGCCGTCGTTTAAACGAACTGGCGAGGGCATGGCTAACAGCTGACGATTATATTCCAATTACGAAAGTAGACGCTATCTGCACGCTACCAGAAGCCAATCTGGAGACCATTGAGCAGTTGGAGAAGATGGCTCCGTTCGGCCTTGGCAATCCCAGCCCGAAAATCCTGATTGAGGGTGTGGAAATTGCCGATTTGCGTATTATAGGCAAAGATGAAAACCATATCAAATGCCAGTTTCGCCAAGATGGTGTCACATTGGACGGGATCGGATTTAAAATGGCAGACATCGCGGCAGAATTGTCGCCGCGCGACGAAGCGAATGTGGTGGGAGAGCTGGCGGTAAATGAATGGAATAATCAGCGCAAAGCTCAATTCGTGCTAAAAGACGTGACTGTGCTCGGCCTTCAGGTGTTTGACTGGCGAGGCACACGCAGCAAAACGGAGAAACTGGCCGCCTTAGATGGTGAGGCACCGACACGCATCGTCTCTTTTCGCTCGCAAGGACAGCTTCAGCTAGAGCAACAAGCACAGAAATGGCGTACGCTCCAACTAGAACCGAATCCGGAAATACGCCAGCTTGTGTTATATGATTTGCCGCGATCTTATAAAGAACTAGAAGACGCGTTGAATGTGCATCCAGAATTGGAGCGGCTGTACTGCCTGTTCGGTGAGGAGCCGAATACGCTGCCGTCTCTACCTTTACGTGAGCAATTCAAAGAAGTATACAAAACCGTATACTTGCATAAATCGCTGTCACGCAAGGATATTCCATTGCTTGCACAGGCGAAAAAGCTGACCCCATCGGCTGTTCGATTCATACTGGAAGTGTTCCATGACCTTGGTTTTCTTAAAAAGGATGAGCAGAGCTACCAGCTATCACAGACGAACGAGAAACGGGATTTGACCGAATCGGTTGTCTATCAGCAGCAGAAGGAAGCGCTGGAGCTAGAAACGGAACTTTTATATTCCTCATATCAATCATTGCGTGCGTTTTTAAAGCGATTTACGCTACAGGACGCCGGAACAAAGGAGAAGATTTATCATGGATTTTAAGGAAAAGATTCGAGTTATTCTCGATTATCCGCAAGAAGGCGTTCGTTTTAAAGATATTACAACATTGCTGGCCGACGGGCCGGCCTACCGTGCAGCGATTGATCGAATGGTTAAGTTTGCACAGGAGAAGAAGCCGGATATTATTGTAGGGCCTGAAGCGCGAGGTTTTGTGGTAGGGTGTCCACTTGCTGTACAGATGGGAGTGGGCTTTGCGCCGGTACGTAAAAAGGGCAAGCTACCGTACGAAACCATTCAAGCTGAGTATTCCCTCGAATATGGAAAAGATGCGCTCGCAATGCATAAGGATGCCATCAAACCGGGACAACGTGTACTGATTGCTGATGATCTGTTGGCGACGGGAGGCACCATTCAGACAACGATTGACCTTGTGCAGAAACTGGGCGGCGAAATTGTCGGTTTAGCTTTTCTGATTGAGCTCACGTATCTAAACGGCCGTGAAAAGCTAGGTACAGATAGCGATATTTTCACGCTCATCCAATATTAAACAAATATTTTCGAAATCCTTCCTATTTGTCTTTCCTGGAAGGATTTTTTTTATTGTAATATGAACCGTACTGACAGGCCCCCTTTACTTTCCTTTACAATTCACAGATAATAAAAGGTAATATTCTAGGGGAGTGACAAAGGAGATAGTGTCATGAGCATCGAAACGGCGATTGAGACTGCAATCGATCAGGTCATAGAAAAAGCGAAAAAGTATCTGCCGGAGAAAGACGTTGAATTTCTCTTCCGGGCGTATAAATTTGCACGCAAGGCCCACGATGGACAGATACGAAAATCTGGAGAGCCGTATATCATTCATCCAATCGCTGTAGCAGGCATCCTTATTGATTTACAGATGGACGCAGTCACGATTGCGGCGGCATTTATGCATGATGTGGTTGAGGATACGGATGTAACCAGGGAAGAGATTGCCGATGCATTCGGAGTGGAAGTCGCCAATCTGGTAGAAGGGGTTACGAAGCTCGGCCGAATTAAATTCAAATCGAAAGAGCAGCAACAAGCGGAGAATCATCGTAAAATGTTCCTTGCTATGGCGAAGGACTTGCGTGTGATGCTAATCAAACTCGCCGACAGGCTTCACAATATGCGTACGCTGAAGCATCTCTCGGAAGCTAAGCAACGGCAAATCTCAGACGAAACGCTGGACATTTTCGCCCCGCTGGCACATCGCCTTGGGATTGCTTCTATTAAATGGGAGATGGAGGATACCGGGCTTCGCTACATTAATCCGCAACAATATTACCGAATTGTTAATTTAATGAAGAAAAAGCGGGCAGAGCGTGAGAAATTCATTGAAGGCGTCATTGAAACCATGCAGGAAAAGCTCCAGGAAATCCACATTAAAGCGGAGATTTCCGGTCGGCCGAAGCACATCTATAGTATCTATCGCAAAATGGTCAAGCAGAATAAAGAATTTAATGAAATTTATGATTTGCTGGCTGTTCGGATTATTGTCGATGATATTCGGGATTGCTATGCAGCGCTTGGGATCGTTCATACATTGTGGAAACCGATGCCAGGCCGTTTCAAGGATTATATTGCGATGCCGAAAGCCAATATGTATCAATCTCTCCATACAACGGTAATCGGGCCGAATGGGGAACCGTTGGAAGTGCAGATTCGTACGGCTGAGATGCATCGAATTGCTGAGTATGGGATCGCGGCTCATTGGGCCTACAAAGAAGGGGCAAAAGTCGGAGGGGAAGACAGCTTCGAAACGAAGCTCTCCTGGTTCCGTGAAATTCTTGAATGGCAGCAGGATACGAAGGATGCACAAGAGTTCATGGAGTCTCTGAAAATGGACTTGTTTGCTGATCTTGTTTTCGTATTCACTCCGAAGGGAGATGTAATTGAACTGCCTAAAGGATCTGTGCCACTGGATTTTGCGTATCGCATCCACTCCGAAGTCGGAAACCGTACGATCGGTGCAAAGGTCAACGGCAAAATCGTTCCGCTGGATCATCAGTTGAAAACAGGAGATATTATCGAAGTGTTGACGTCCAAGCACAGCTATGGCCCGAGCCGTGATTGGTTAAAAATTACCAAGTCGTCCCATGCACGAAATAAGATTAAACAATGGTTCAAGAAAGAAAAAAGGGAAGAGAATGTAGCCAAGGGCCGTGAGTCGGTAGAAAACGAACTGCGTAGGAATAACTTTGAGCCGAAAGAAGTGATGCTTCCTGATAACTTGCAGGAGGTAGCCAGTAAATTCAACTTCCAAGGCGAAGAAGATATGTTTGCTGCGGTTGGGTATGGCGGCATTACCGGGGCGCAGATTGCAACCCGCTTAACTGACAAGCTACGCAAAGAACGGGAAGAGCAGATGTCCAACGTTACGGAGATGAAACATGAACCTCCGCGTCGTAGACGTCCAGACAACGGAGTAAGTGTAAGAGGCATAGATAACTTGCTCATCCGTTTCTCCCGTTGCTGCAATCCGGTGCCAGGAGACGATATAGTCGGTTTCATTACGCGTGGACGGGGCGTCTCGGTTCACCGGCAAGACTGTCTGAACCTGCAATCCTGTAGTGAGGAAGACAGGGCTCGGCTCATTCCGGTCGAATGGGATGCGGACCTGAAGCATGAATATAATGTTGATATTGAGATTACCGGTCACGATCGAAGCGGTTTACTCAATGAAGTATTGGCGACCGTCGCCGATACGAAAACAAACATTACGGCCGTATCTGGTAAGTCAGATAAGAATCGTGTGGCAAAAATTAATATGACCATAGCGATTCAGAACTTGGATCATCTGCACAAGGTAGTGGAGCGAATCAAGAAAATTCGCGACGTTTATTCCGTACGTCGTGTAATGAATACGTAGAAGGGGGTGTCGTATAGTGCGTGTAGTCGCTCAGCGTTCCAAGCAAGCATCCGTTACGGTACATGGCGAAGTCACTGGGCAAATCGATAGCGGACTCGTTCTGCTAGTAGGTATTACCCATAGTGATACGAAAGACGATGCGGAATATGTAGCAGAGAAAATCGCTAACTTACGGATTTTCGAAGACGGAGATGGGAAGATGAACCGTTCGATAAAAGACGTAGACGGGGCGATTCTCTCCGTATCACAATTTACGCTTTATGGGGATACGCGCAAGGGCCGACGCCCCAGTTTTGTGGATGCGGCCCGCCCCGAACAGGCAGAACCGCTGTACGATTTCTTTAATGAAAAGCTACGTGAGCAAGGATTGAGGGTAGAGACCGGCATATTCGGCGCTATGATGGAGGTTGCTCTGGTGAACGACGGGCCGGTAACATTACTTATCGAAAGCAAGTCTTAGGAAAAAATGCTTCGGAACCATTTTATGGTAGGTTGTATGATTTCTTTGTGAATCCAACGGAGAGATGACTGAAAGATTGTACGCCAAATCTGGCGGATTGGATAGTAAATTATATACTGCCAAATGGGCTGTAGAGCATAATGCCAGATAAATTGGTAAATGGGACTGAGAATATACCGCCAAAGCCATGAGAACGGTACAACGACAACGTATGTCCACAGAAAAATTAGAAGCTGCAATAAAAGATGTATTGGAAAGTATACGACAAACCCAATGCCTTGCAGCAAATATTTCACGCTCATCCCTAACAAGTCCATTCGATTTCTCCTCTTATTACTTGAATCCCAACATAATCACAACGAAACAGAAAAAAAGCCTTCCTCCATCCGTCTCTCCCTTTGATAGAGCCGGATGGAGGAAGGTACTATGTAACCGCGATTTTGCGGATGATGGTTTACTTTGTTTTCTTACAACGATATACGAATGCTGGTAATACATTCATCGGAACAAATTCCAGACTGATGTCCCCGAATCGCTCCGCCAGTTGCTTTTTCATCTGAAGTGAAAATTGGAATGCAACGAATGTTCCTCCAGGTTTTAACGCCCGTTCAACCTCATCCATAATCTCATCACGCAATTCCTGCGGGAAATTCGTAAACGGGAGGCCGGAAAGTATGTAGTCAAATTGGTTGATTCCATACTGTTTCATCGCTGAGGTGATGTCACAGGCATCATGATGATAGTATAGTTCGGGATAGAGGTGCTCGAGACGTTTACGCATGCTGCGGTCTTGTTCGAACACGACTACTTTACAATCAGGTGAACGCAGTTGATCGATGTGTTTGGTAAATACTCCGGTTCCGGCGCCGAGTTCAGCTACATGCTTGGCAGAATCCCAGTCAACTGGTTTTACCATGGCTTTGGCGAGAAAGCGGGAGCTTGGAGTTACACTTCCGATGTTTCGTGGTGATCGCAAGAATTTTGTTAAAAACATCAGTTTTTCCATAGACACTACTCCTTCTGAATTGTCTCGTCCACATGATTTTTCTTTTAATAGTAACAAAATTTGCAAGGAAGTGGAAATGAAAAACGGGACAATTTTTTATATACTACTCGGATTTAAAAGTAAGCAAAGTGGATAAGATGAAAAAAGGCCGTACAGGGGGTTTTTTCGCTCTTGACCCTCTCCGTGGACTCGGCTACACTCGTAACGGAAAGCGCTAAACGAAGGGGTTATTTCATGATCATACAGGTAAATGGATTGGAGGAAGGATTCCACCGATCCATAGAACATATTATTCGTCTTTTTTTTGAAGAAATACAGGTTACATTCGAAATGGACGTGGATGCTGACATTGTCATTGAGTTCCGTCTGGGTGGAGAGAAGGAGTTGCGTGCAAGTGCCTGTTTAACGAATACAAGTACTGGGCAAGCATATGAATCTGCCTATATGCGTGTGGTTTCAGATAGAGGAGATGCAAAAGAATGGCGAAAGCAGGCCAAACAAATAATTAGCCACCCGTTACTGGATGTACTGGAGCGTTATACAGGCATCGAGCAGCCTTGGGGAATTCTTACCGGTATTCGTCCTACAAAGCTTCTGCATCGTAAAATTCGACAAAATGTGTCACAAGAACAAGCGCATCAGGAACTGAGGGAGGATTTCTTAATTCATGAGAGTAAAATTGAACTGATGCAGCAAATTGCTGATCGCCAATTGGCTATGGTGCCGGATTTGTACGACTTGCGCCATGAGGTTAGCCTCTATATCGGCATTCCTTTTTGTCCGACCAAATGCGCATACTGTACATTCCCTGCCTATGCAATTGGTGGAAAACAAGGTTCCGTTGATTCTTTTTTAGGCGGTCTTCATTATGAAATGAGGGAAATTGGCCGTTGGCTGAAGGAGAATCATATCGGCATTACGACTATTTATTTTGGTGGCGGTACGCCAACAAGTATCACGGCGGAAGAAATGGATATGTTGTATGAAGAGATGTATGCATCGTTTCCGAATATGGATAAAGTGCGTGAGATTACGGTAGAGGCGGGCCGGCCGGATACGATTACACCGGAGAAACTAGCGGTGCTTACCAAGTGGAACATTGACCGTATCAGCATTAATCCTCAATCGTATATTGATGAGACACTAAAAGCGATTGGCCGACATCATACGGTACAGGAAACGATCGATAAATTTCATCTGGCGCGCGAAGCGGGCATGAATAATATTAATATGGATTTAATTATTGGATTGCCCGGCGAAGGCGTATCGGAATTCGAATATACGCTGAAGGAAACGGAAAAACTAAGGCCGGAATCCGTTACCGTTCATACACTCTCTTTTAAGCGAGCTTCGGAGATGACACGCAACAAGGAGAAATACCGCGTGGCGACCCGTGAAGAAATCGGAGAGATGATGAAAATGGCTGAGGATTGGACAAAAACTCACGACTATGTGCCGTATTACCTCTATCGCCAAAAGAATATTCTCGGTAATTTGGAGAATGTCGGCTACGCCAAGCCAGGTCAGGAAAGCCTGTATAACATCATGATTATGGAAGAGGTTCAGTCCATTGTGGGACTGGGATGCGGAGCTGCCAGCAAGTGGGTAGACCCTGTTACCGGCAGCATCTCCCGTTTTGCTAATCCAAAAGAGCCAAAGGCGTATAACGATAATTACAGGCACTACACCGAGGCAAAAATTGAAGCGCTCAACAAGCTTTTTTCTTTTACGAGACTTGACAATTAATGTCGAAACGCGTAATATAAAACACAATTATGACAAATGAAAATGAATCTGATGAAGGGCACAAAGTAATCAGGAAGCAATGCCGCACAGAGAGGAATGCCAATGGCTGGAAGCATTCCCGACAGTTCTTGATGAAAGACAACCCTGAAGACCAGTGGAAACACATGGCGTTCACCCTCGTTACGGGATTAATAAGTGGGATAATCATATCCAAATAGGGTGGTACCACGGGAATTGTGAACCAATCTCTCGTCCCTGACGACTATGTCAGTGGCGGGAGATTTTTTTATTGGATAAGAAAGTAGATGTCGCTGTAAAGTAGGAAAGCAACATCTACTTTCTTCCGCTTTGCGGACTAAATATCCGGAACAAATTTTAACATTAGGAGGTCCGAACATGATTCAGGTTCCACGAGGAACGGCTGATATTCTGCCTGGAGAAGTCGAATTATGGCAGTATATCGAAGATAAAGCGCGCGATATTTGCCGCCGTTATAATTACTTAGAAATCCGCACACCGATTTTCGAGCATACAGAGCTGTTCCAGCGCGGTGTTGGCGAGACAACCGACATTGTGGAGAAGGAGATGTATACGTTCGAAGACCGGGGTGGACGCAGCCTGACGCTACGCCCGGAGTGTACTGCCTCTACCGTTCGTTCTTATGTTGAGAATAAAATGTTTGGTTTGCCTCAGCAGCCGACAAAGCTGTACTACATAGGCCCGATGTTCCGTTATGAACGC
Source organism: Aneurinibacillus migulanus (assembly GCF_001274715.1). Classification (GTDB taxonomy): domain Bacteria; phylum Bacillota; class Bacilli; order Aneurinibacillales; family Aneurinibacillaceae; genus Aneurinibacillus; species Aneurinibacillus migulanus. The sequence continues at coordinate 922,436 of NZ_LGUG01000004.1, forward strand.
CCGCAGGCAGGGAGAATGCGTCAGTTCACCCAGTTCGGTGTAGAAGCGATCGGCAGCAATAATCCGTCCATTGATGCGGAGACGATTGCACTTGCGATGCGATTCTATGAAGAGCTTGGTCTGAAGAATCTTCATGTTGAGCTGAATAGCTTGGGGGATGCAGAGAGCCGTAAAGCACATCGCGATGCTTTGATTCGCCACTTCGAGCCGCACATTCACGAATTTTGCTCAGATTGCCAGTCACGTCTGGAACGCAATCCGCTACGCATTCTTGATTGTAAGAAAGATGCGGATAAGGAACTGATGAAAAGTGCGCCGGTCATCTTAGACTATTTGAATGAAGAATCGAGTGCATATTTTACGAAAGTGAAGAAGCATCTTGATGATTTAGGCATAGCGTATGAAGTGAATCCGAATCTTGTGCGAGGCCTTGATTATTATACGCACACCGCCTTTGAAATTATGGAGCGCGGTATCGGAGCGGTAAGTACTATTTGCGGCGGCGGACGCTATAACGGTCTTGTCAAAGAGATAGGCGGCAATGATATGCCGGGCATTGGATTCGCCATGAGCATTGAGCGTGTTCTGCTTGCGTTGAAAACGCAAGGTGTAGAATTGCCGGTAGAGCGTGCACTGGATTGTTTCATCATTGGTCTTGGGGAAGCGGCGGACGAAAAGGCATTCTTGCTGTTAGATCAGCTTCGTCGCCAAGGAATGACCGCAGATAAGGACTTCCTCGATAGGAAAATGAAGGCGCAACTGAAGGCCGCAGATCGGCTACAGGCAAAAACTGTAGCTATTATTGGGGAAGATGAGCTAGCCCAAGGAGTAGCCGTGTTAAAAAACATGGAGACGGGCGAACAGCAGGAAATCGTTTTTGACCAGGTGGCGGAAGCGATTCAAACTATAATTCAAAAAGACAAGTAAGGAAGGCAGGAAGAGAGATGGAATTCAAACAACGCAGCGTATTTTGCGGTACGCTCCGCAAATCTGACGTAGGTAGCGAGGTTACATTAAACGGTTGGGTGCAAAAGCGTCGCGACCTGGGGGGCGTTATTTTCGTCGATCTGCGTGACCGTAGCGGTCTTGTACAGGTTGTATTCAACCCGGAAATTAACGCAGAAGCGCACACGATTGGCGATAAAGTGCGCACAGAATATGTTATCAGCGTGAAAGGGAAAGTCGTAGAGCGTGACCCGGAAACAATAAACCCGAACATGTCAACAGGTGAAATCGAGGTACAGGTCAGCGAAATCGAGATTATCAATCAGGCGAAAACACCGCCATTCTTCATTGAAGACGACATTGACGTAGATGAGCAGGTGCGTCTGAAATACCGCTATCTGGACCTGCGTCGTCCCGAAATGTACCGTACAATGGCGCTACGCCACAAGGTAACGAAGCTGTTCCGCGATTATCTGGACGGACACGATTTCCTTGAAGTGGAAACACCGATGCTAATTAGGAGTTCGCCAGAAGGGGCACGTGATTATCTCGTTCCAAGCCGTGTGAATCCAGGAGAGTTCTTTGCACTGCCGCAATCACCACAAATCTTCAAGCAACTCTTAATGGTAGCAGGTTATGAGCGCTATTTCCAAATCGTTCGCTGCTTCCGTGATGAAGATCTGCGTGCTGACCGTCAACCGGAATTCACTCAGGTCGATATTGAGACATCGTTCCTTAACATGGAAGATTTACTTGCCATGATGGAAGAGATGATGGCGAAATTGTGCAAAGAAGTACTGGATGTAACGATTGAGAAGCCGTTCCAGCGCCTGACGTATGCGGAAGCGATGAACCGTTATGGTTCAGACAAGCCGGACTTGCGCTTCGGTATGGAGCTTGTGGATATCGGTGATATCGCTGAGAATTGCGGTTTCCAGGTATTTAACAGCGTAGTGAAAAAAGGCGGTCAAGTAAAAGGCATCAACGTAAAGGGATGTGCACATTATTCCCGCAAAGATGTGGATGAGCTAATGAAGTTCGCAGCCCGCTATGGTGCAAAAGGACTTGCATGGATGGCATTTAAAGATGATGAAATAAAAGGACCAATCGCAAAATTCTTCACTGAAGAAGAAGTCGCCATAATAAAAGAGCGCATGCAGGTAGAAAACAATGATTTGTTGCTATTCGTGGCGGATAAACCGAAGGTCGTAGCGGACTCCCTAGGCGCATTACGCTCGAAATTCGGTAAAGAGCTCGGCCTTATCGATGAAAGCAAATTTGCATTCGCATGGGTTGTAGACTTTCCTCTGGTAGAATGGGATGAAGATGCGAAACGCTATGTGGCACTGCACCATCCGTTCACCCGTCCGCGTCCGGAAGATGTCCATCTGTTTGACACAGATCCGGGACAAATCCGTGCTCAGGCATATGATATGGTGCTTAATGGCTTCGAAATCGGCGGAGGAAGCATGCGGATTTACAAGCGTGATGTACAGGAAAAAATGTTCAAAGCGCTTGGTCTTAGTCAGGAGGAAGCCCAGGAGAAATTCGGTTATCTGCTTGACGCGTTCGAATATGGTACGCCTCCGCATGGCGGCATTGCGTTCGGTCTTGATCGCATTATTATGATTTTAGCTGGTCGTAGTAGTTTGCGTGACACAATCGCATTCCCGAAAACAGCGAGTGCGCGTGATGTTATGTCAAATGCACCAAGTTTGGTTGATGATAAACAGCTGGAAGAATTATCTATACGAGTCGTTATGCCGAAGAAATCGGATGAGAAGTAAGTTGCTTGGTAATTATTAGTAAAAATTGGGCCAAATGTACCTCTTGAAATCGTTTTCAAGATTGTGTAATATAAAAACACGATAAGTTTAGAACCCTGCGATGTACGTGAGATGCCGTTTGTTTTGTACCAACACTAACAAAACGGGAATTTGGAGTCTCGTCACAGCGCAGAAGCCGCCCTGTCTTGAGTGGACCTGCAAAGTGCCGGGCAGAACTCCCACCTGCGAGAGCAGGTTCAAAACACTGGCATCACGGCATTACCGGGGTTCTTTACTATTATCATGGAATTAATACCAAGGCCCGCAGATTTGAATTTCTGCGGGTTTTTTCAATGGATAAGAAAGCTTTTTTAGCAAAAAAGGGTACATAATTGAAAGAAGCGCTTTTATTTTAAATCCAGATAAAAAGGAGAAGGTTATGCTGCACCAATTCTCACGCACAGAACTTGCGGTCGGCCGCGAGGGAATCGAACTGTTTAAGAATAGTACTGTGGCCGTATTAGGTGTCGGCGGAGTCGGGTCGTTCACGGTCGAGTCGCTTGCCCGTACTGGCGTTGGAAAGCTTATTCTCATTGATAAAGACGATGTGGACATTACAAACTGCAATCGTCAGCTTCCGGCAACGCTGGAGACGGTCGGACAGCAGAAAGTTGAAATTATGAAGCAGCGCATTGCGACGATTAATCCGGAATGTGAAGTCGTTACGCTTAAAATGTTCTATAACGAGGAAACGTATGAGCAGCTCTTTGAACATAAGCTTGATTACGTAGCAGATGCGATGGATACGATTTCCGCCAAATTGCATTTGATTTTGCAATGCCGGGAGCGAGGCATTCCGCTCATCAGTAGCATGGGAGCAGCTAATAAGCTTGATCCTACCCGTTTTCAAGTAGCCGATCTGTTCGATACGTCGTACGATCCGATTGCTAAAGTGCTGCGTCGCGAGCTACGTAAGAAAGGCATTAAGAAAGGGATTAAGGTCGTATATTCGACAGAAGCTCCCATCCTGGCACGCGAAGAAGTGCTGCAGGACGTCGTACAAAATCCCGATTCTCCGATTCGCAAAGCGACGCGTCCTCCAGCTAGTGTAGCGTTTGTGCCGTCAGTTGCCGGTCTTATCATGACAAGTGTTATTGTGCGTGATTTGCTGGAAAAAGCGGGAATTGAAGTGTTACGCGACGACTAATCAATCTGTAATCCAAAAGCATAAGTAAAGGATGCTGATTCAATGTGGCATCCTTTACTTATGCTTATTTATCTACTATAATTACTAAGATTTAGGTATATGCACGGAAAGAAGGAGGACGGCGTATGGATTTGTTCTCTTACGTTGATGAAGAAGAACGGGAGCGCGGCCAAAGTAGGCACCAGCCGCTCGCAGATCGGATGCGTCCGCGTACATTGGATGAATTTGTCGGTCAGACGCATATTCTTGGCGAAGGAAAACTGCTGCGCCGAGCGATCGAAGCAGATCAAATTTCCTCGCTGATTTTTCATGGCCCTCCGGGAACCGGCAAAACGACGCTGGCCCGTATCATTGCTCGTACAACGAAGACTCATTTTACCGATATTAATGCGGTAACGGCAGGTGTGGCTGACATTCGGCGGGTCGTGGACGAGGCTAAGCAGTACCGTGAGATGTACGGACAGGGAACCACATTGTTTGTAGATGAAATTCATCGATTCAATAAATCACAACAGGATGCGTTACTCCCGTATGTAGAAGATGGAACAATACGGCTTATTGGCGCAACGACGGAGAATCCTTTTTTTGAGGTGAATGCAGCGCTGTTGTCTCGTTCCCAATTGTTTCAATTGCAGGCGCTTAGTATGGAAGAATTAAGTGGGGTTATCGATAGGGCGCTCAGCGACAAAGAGCGTGGGTACGGAGAGCTGCCTGTCACGATGGAGGATGCGGCACGCAATCATTTAATTCGTTATGCAGAAGGCGATAGTCGCCGTCTGTTGAATGCCCTGGAACTTGCTGTCGCCACTACGCCAAGAAGCAAGGATGGAGAGGTGCGTATCACGCTTGATGTGGCAGTTGATTCCATTCAGCGGCGTGCCGTACGATATGATAAGACGGGAGACAATCATTACGATACGATTTCCGCCTATATTAAATCGATTCGGGGTTCTGATCCAGATGCGGCTCTATACTGGCTGGCCCGTATGATTGATGCGGGAGAAGATCCGCGTTTTATCGCACGAAGGCTCGTGATTGCTGCATCAGAAGATATAGGCAACGGTGATCCGCGCGCACTTCAGGTTGCAGTGGCCGCCTTTCAGGCACTGGAATTGGTAGGAATGCCGGAAGGTCGTATCCCGTTGGCTCATGCCACTACATATCTTGCATCTGCCCCGAAGAGCAATGCCGCCTATATGGGCATTAATCAGGCGCTGCGATATGTGCGGCAACACGGGCATGGTGCTGTTCCCCTACATCTCAGGGATATGCACTATAAAGGGGCAGAAAAGCTCGGACATGGAGAAGGCTATCTATATCCACACGATTATCCGAATGCATATGTAGAGCAACTGTACTTGCCTCAGGAAGTAAAGGAAACATTCTACAAGCCGAAAGAAATTGGCTATGAACGGCACATGAAGGAGTATTTACAGAAGGTAAGAAAAGAAAAATAGAAAAGCGAGGGATTTGTTTGAAAATATCAACCAAAGGTCGCTATGGCCTGACGATTATGATGGAGTTAGCCAATCGGTACGGTGAAGGGCAGATGTCACTGAAAGCAATCGCGCAAAAACATGATTTATCCGAGCATTATTTAGAGCAGCTGGTTGCTCCGCTGCGCAATGCCGGCCTGGTTAAAAGTATTCGCGGAGCCTATGGCGGATATATTCTAGCTCATCCGCCACAAGAAATTACGGCAGGGGATGTCATCCGTGTCCTGGAGGGACCGATTAGCCCAGTAGAGTTTGAGGAAGAAGAAGATCCGGCGAAACGCGATCTTTGGATGCGCATTCGGGATAGCATTAGTGGAGTGCTTGACTCCACTACGCTGCAGGATTTAATTACCTACAAGGAACAAGGCAAATCCGATTCGTACATGTTTTATATTTAAGTATTTAATGAGCGGTAAGGAGCAGGAAGATATGCAGGAAATTTATTTGGACCATGCGGCGACTACACCTGTTCATCCAGAAGTGCTTAAGGCGATGCTCCCGTACTATCAGGATGTACACGGAAACCCTTCAAGTATGCACCGTTATGGCCAACGAACGCGTCATGCAGTAGATGAAGCACGTATTATTATTGCCCGCTCCCTGAATGCGGAGCCAGGAGAAATCATTTTCACAAGCGGAGGCACCGAAGCGGACAATATGGCGTTGGTTGGAATAATGGAAGCCAACCAGGCTAAAGGCAAGCATCTTATTACAAGCCAAATCGAGCATCATGCTGTACTGCATACGTGCGAGCGTCTGGAATCGCTCGGCTATGAGGTTACGTATCTGCCGGTGGATGAAACAGGACGCGTCGCTGTTGAAGATGTGGAACAGGCAATCCGTCCGGAGACAGTACTAATTAGTATCATGTTCGGTAATAACGAAGTTGGTACATTACAACATGTTGGCAAAATCGGTAAGCTGGCACAGGAGAAAGGCGTTTATTTCCATACTGATGCTGTACAAGCATTCGGCATCGAAGAAGTGGATGTGAAGCGTCTGCATATTGATTTGTTGTCCGTCTCTGCGCATAAAATCAATGGACCGAAAGGCATCGGTGCATTGTACGTTCGACGCGGGATTAAAATCGCACCTCATCTGTATGGTGGCAATCAGGAGAAAAAACGTCGTGCAGGCACAGAGAATGTGCCAGGAATCGCTGGATTTGCTCGTGCGGCTGAACTGGCGATGGAGACTCGTAAGGAACGTCGGGACCATTATAAGATGCTACGTAGTACCATGCTTGATGTATGGAATAAGCAAGGTGTAGATTATGTTATTAATGGACACCCAGAATTGTATATGCCCCATGTTTTGAATGTGAGTTTCCCTGGAATGAAGACGGATGCGATGCTTATGCATCTTGATCTGGCGGGTATTGCCGCCGCAAGCGGATCAGCATGCACGTCGGGTTCACTAGAGATTTCGCATGTGTTGCGTGCTATGAACCTACCGGAGCAGCGTTTGGAATCGGCAATTCGCTTCAGCTTTGGCTATGGCAACACGGAGGAACAAGCAAGAGAAGCTGCGGAACGCATCGGTCATATTTTAATGCGAAGCAACGATAAAAGATAACAAGTAAGAGGTAAGAAGTGGAAAACAGTAAAGAGAGGGTGTAAGCCTTGTTCTGGATCTTTTTCCGCATTCTGCCTCTTTTTTATCATATAAAAAAGTAATGGACGGTAACTTTCTGTGGCGGTGAGGGTTTTTTGGTATAGTAGAAGAGATTGTCTGAAACATAAGGAAAGAGGTGCTTACGTTTGCGTAAGGCAGCGGAAGATTATAATGATTTAGGGCTACAGGAGCTGGCTCAAGGAAATTTTGAAGAAGCGCTGGGTTTATTCGAGAAAGCGATAAAGGAAGACAATACATATGCAAGGCCATACTGCAATATTGGCAACATTCTGGCGGCCACTGGACATGAGAACGACGCTATACAATGGTTCGCTCGTGCAATTGAGCTGGAACCTGGGCTAGAATTGGCGTATTACGGGATGGGCAATTCATATTTTAATATAGGTAATTACGAATCTGCTCGTGTTTCGTTTGAGAAAGCCAAGGAACATGGCATGAAGCATCATGATTTGGAGTTTATGATTGCGATGTCGTACATGCAGTCGGAGAAGCTGGAGAAAGCGATTGAGCATTTTGATGCCTGTCTGACCGAACAGCCAGACGATGTAGAAGCCTATTTTAACAAAGGAATGGCATATGCCCGTATGGGAAGAATTGAAGAAGCGCGGGATGTATTCTTACGAACACTTGAGCTTGATCCGGAGCATGATGATGCATTGTACAATTTGGGTGTTGCCTATGCGTTCCTTGAACAAATGGATGAAGCCAGACAGCAATTTGAAAAAGCCGTCTCCATCAATCCCGGTCATATCCTGGCACAGAACGCGCTAACAGAACTGAGTAAGTCGGAATAAGGATTCTCTGGCATCCTTTAGACAGCATATCCCCCTTGATTTGCCCCATACTAAAGGATATGGAAGGAGATGAGCGTCATGCAACGGGTACGCGACGTCATTGGACTTCCCGTCATTGAACTGGAGCGGGGCAAAGAGGTGGGCTATGTCCATGATCTTCTGTTTAATGAACATAAGCAATGGGCCGGGATTCTATTGGGAGAGAAAGGATTTCTCAGGCAGGGCACATATATCCCGGTGAAAGCGGTTTGTGCGATTGGCACGGATTGTGTATCGATTGCTGACCAGCAGGCGATTGTATCATTTTCGTCCTTTCCTCCCGGTTGGATAAGTATCCAGACCGGTTCTTCCCCGGTACAGGGAAAAACGTTCGTGACAGCAGAAGGTGAACATCTGGGAGTAGTGGAAGATGTTTACTTTCGAACAGGATCGGGCAAGATAGTAGGGTATGAATTGTCCAATGGGATTCTGTCGGATATTATCGACGGTCGAACCGTTGTTCCGAGCACAGAACGTTTAAAAATGGGTGAAGATACGGTCATTGTCTCCGGGTCGGAGTAGAATGGCCCTTCCGTTTACAGGGAGGAAGAAATCGTGGTACATTGTTGCCTGAACTGCCAGTCGAAGGATGTTGGAAAAATCGGTACCAATCAGTACTATTGCTGGAACTGCTGCATTGAATTTACAGCTTCAGGGGATAAGGTGTCTTCGGTCTTTCAAGTAGAGGAAGACGGAACGCTACATTCGCTGAACGATTTGTTTTTTGACGATTGCCCACCGCCTTTTGAGACCAATATGTAAGGAGATGGGTTCGGTGAAGCGTTCGCTTTGGATGGGGGCGGCTATTATGGCCGCATTTGGGATTGTACGGATGATGCGTCAGGGAACGGGCCGCAGAAAATGGAACAGCCGCATAGGAATAGGAAAACGTATGCTACGTAATATACGTATGACGGGAATGATGAATATTCCTTCACGGTATATGGCTGGTTTCGGCAGTCGAATGTTGCGCAGAATGGCGCGGTAGATATAGGAAAAAGCAAGAAAAGAGCAGCCCCCGAAGAAACGTTGGGCTGCTCTTTTTTTAACGAATACTAGGTTTTAAACTTGAGTGTTTCCTGATAAGTTTTAGAGGCTAATTGTGACAATGTATCGGTGCTGCTAGACATTTCTTCCGCCGCTTGACTCTGCTCACGAACGGAAGCAAATACCTCACGTAGTCCGCCTGATGTTTCTTGGCTGACGGCGGCGATGAACCGGACGCGCTCATGCAGGTTTTCTACCAGACGCTGGATCTCTTCTTGCATGCGTCCGATTTTCTCCATTTCTTCCTTTGTACGTTCTGTTTTTCCTACAATATTCTCAAGCGCATAACCACCTTGATGAATCATTGCAATTTGTCGTTGTACTTGTTCAGCGTTCATTTCCATAGAGCGTACTGTTATAGCTGTTTCGCTCTGGACATGTGCTACAAGGTCCACGATTTCATGCGAAGCTCGCGAAGCTTCTTCCGCTAATTTGCGTACTTCTTCCGCGACTACAGCAAAGCCTCTACCATGTTGTCCCGCCCTGGCTGCCTCAATTGCCGCATTTAATGCCAGTAAGTTTGTCTGATCGGATATGGTCGAGATAAGGTGGACGATGTTGCCGATTTCCTCTGAACGCTTGCCAAGCTTCTGAATGGTTTCAGTAGCGAAAACGACGGTTTGCGCCACAATATCCAGATGCTCGATCGCTTCGTTGACTGCATCAGCCCCTTCTCTCGCCGCTTGTCTGGTCTCTTTAGCCACAGTTAGTGCCTGTGAAGCGGCCATGGTAGTCTCGTTCACCTTGTGATGCGCTTCATTCATCTCTTGATGCACGTGCGCGACGGCTTCTGCCTGTTCTTCGATATTTTCGGCAATTTGTCGTACTGTATGTGCTACCTGCGAAGCGGAGGCACCCGTTTCTTCCGCAGCGGCTGCTAGCTGTTCAGAGGTAGAAGATACTTCTTCCGCCGAATGCTGCATTGTGGCTACCAGATTGCGCAGATCGTCAGTCATCCGATTGAAACCGTGAGCTAACTGTCCCAGCTCATCTTCCCTTTCTACATGGACCTGTGCCGTTAAGTCCCCTTGAGCGGCATTCTGAAAACTCTTTTGTACACGATGTATGGGGCGTACGAGCATTCGTTTCATAAGCACAGAGAGAATGAACATGAGGATAAGAAAAGACAGAAGTGAAACAGTTAGAATGACATAGCGGGTCTGCCAGATGGCTGCGTATGCTTCTTTACTTTCAAGTGTGATAGCAACAATCCAACCTGTTTGTTCAACCGGGTGAAACGATGTTAGCTTTTGTTTTCCTTCAAACGTATATTCCATTTGTCCCTTTTGGGTCTGAAGCATGGATGGACCAAAGCTTTGTTCGCTTATGTTCAATTTTGCGATGTATTCTTTGGCAGGGTGAGCCAGTACAAGTCCGGTTTTATTAATGAGATAAGCATAACCGGTCTGTCCCATTTTTACCTGATTGATATATACGCCTATAGCCTCCAGTTTTATCGCTGCAATCAAAAAACTTCTTCCGTTATTAATAGGTTCGGTTAAGTAAAATAACGGTTGTCCGTCTTCGTCATAACGTATATCGCTAATCGTTCCCTTTCCTGCATCTCGTGCCGTATGTAGTATAGATTGTTCCGAAAACGTCTTGCCGATCATATAACCGTTCGATCCGGCAATAATCTGACCTTCAGGAAGAGCGACATATAACGCTTCGTATTCGGGCTGGTTGTGTGTAATAGAAGTAAGGAAACGCCCGGCTTCAAATGCACGATCAGGGCGTGAATCGATCGCTTTAACAACGGGAAATTGTGCTAGTTGGAACAGTGAACGTTGCTTGTCCGATAAATCTTTGTCGACAAGAATCGCAGCTTCCGTAGAGGCCTGCTCCATGCCACGCAGGGTAGCGGCCCGCAAGGATTGGGTAACGCTGCGATCTACGAAAAAATATAACGTCGCAAAAGCTCCGATAATTACTAAGGTGAGTACCATCATTACTCTATTTTGGAGCGTCATTTTTCGTCTCATGGGGTACCGACCTAGTATTCAAGAATGGAAAATCCCGTGTCAGGCTTCGTTTTGCACGTTAGAATAGCGGTAGATACATCTGGATAGATGGAGAGCACACGATCCAACTTTGAGAAGTGCAGAAGCTTGTACCAGGATGTATTGCCGGCGACCAGTTTGCTTTCTTTGCTCTGTATATGGCACTTTTTACTGAATGAGAAGAGAACACCTAATCCTGTGCTGTCTATATTTTCTAAGCGTGATACATCCAGAATGTAATGATTTTGTTCTTCTGTAATGAAAGACAATAACTCTTTGGAGATGTGACGTGAATTTGCATAGTTAATTTCACCCTCCAGTGAAATGATTCGATAACCCTGATTCATTGTAGATAACATCTTCATTCCCCTTTTTTAGGAACTTGAGAACTAGTATATTTTTATCATACAGACTGAACTTTGGTTGAATATTAATTCATTATGAAGTTTTGGTTAAAGTAGGAACGAATCGATACTTGATATTCTTTTTTCTTTTTTCGCACATACTACAAATACAAATGCTATGTATGAGCGGAAGTGAATGGGATGGAAAGAATAACAAAAACAAACTGGTTGTATTTCATGATTATCATGCTGCTTTCCTTACTGCTCATTTTTCTTCTTGGAAAAGTAAGCGTGTTTTTCCTCGGGATTATCGAGATTGTGAAGAAAGTGCTAACACCGTTCTTTTTTGCATTAATTATCGCGTATCTTCTAAATCCGGTTGTAACCTTTTTGACGAAGCGCCATTTTCCACGCGGTTTAGCAGTATTTCTTATCTATACGCTTTTCTTTCTATTCCTGCTGTTTCTTATCATAAATGCCGGTCCGGTGTTATTGCGAGAATACAAAGAGCTCTCAGCCAAATTTCCTGATCTGGTTAGTACATATCGCAATTGGATTGGACAGATTCGAATTCAGCAGGCGCAGACTCCATTCTCGTTGCATGGGGGGCTGACCACGGGAATTCAGCGAATGGAAATCATGATGACTAACTATGTAAATGCTCTGTTCACCGGAATGGATGATTGGATGGAGAGAATTCTGTTGGTGTTGCTTATTCCGTTTATCGTGTTTTATATGCTTAAAGATATGAAGCCGATGCAAAAAGGAGCGCTCCTGCTAGTGCCTGGTAAGCATCGGCCTACAGTTCGACGCATGCTGCATGATATCGACGTGGCGCTCGGCCATTATGTGCGCGGTCAGCTTATCGTATGTGTAGTTGTTTTTGTTCTGGCCTATGTTGGCTATTTTTTCATCGGGCTGCCGTATGCAATCGTGTTTGCTGTATTTATTGCGATAACGAATGTTATTCCATATATCGGTCCGGTATTCGGTGCTGCGCCCGCTATTTTGTTTGCGCTGACCGTTTCATGGAAGATGGCACTATATGCCTTGATTATCAATGCAATCATTCAGGTGCTTGAGAGCAATATCGTATCACCGTTCATTGTTGGTAAGTCCTTGCATATGCATCCGTTGCTCATTATTGTGTCCGTTATGATCGGCGGAGAGATTGCTGGAGTTACAGGATTAATTCTTGCCGTGCCGATTATGGCGAGTCTAAAAGTGGTGGTGCAGCACATCATTATTCATACGGTACGAAAAACGGAATGGCAGGATGAGGGTTAATTGACAGCAAAGATGGTAAATCTGTATAATAAATAGTACTGCAAACAATTTCATTATGAGTAATTCGTTGAAGGAATAAGTAGGCGGAAGTCCTTGTACAGAGAGAAGATTCCTTGGTTGAGAGAATCTTTACGAGAAGAGTTGCTGAACGCTACTCCTGAGAGCAGGATAGTCAGAACCCTGCCGGGCACCTATTAGCCCGTTATCCGTAAAACAAGGCGATCCGTATATTTTTCTACGGATAAGCAGGGTGGTACCGCGTGAGAAGATAAGCTCTCGTCCCTGAATGAATAGATTCCGGGATCGGGAGTTTTTTTGATAGATAAGAAAGTATATGTAACCAAGGGTGTTGATTATCCAGTATCATCCAGAGTGGATAGCCACCACACCGTGCCCCAAACGGGCGTCGGTTCGTCTCCCGCACGGAAACGTAGAGGGCTGCTTTTTGTCTGGCCGGAGACAATCGATCAGGAAGGGAGACGAAAGGCCTTGTTTGTGTCCCGTTGTGGAGGTTTTTTCCTCTCGGAACAATCAACAGGTTTCATTTATTATATCGTAAAGCATGGAGGGGTAAGCTGAAATGAAACATATGTCAGCCGCTGAAATTCGCCAGAAATTCTTGGACTTCTTTGTCAGCAAAGGCCACAGAGTCGAACCAAGTGCACCGTTAATTCCAATTGACGACGCTTCACTACTCTGGATTAATAGCGGAGTTGCCACGCTGAAGAAATATTTTGACGGACGTGTTATTCCGGAAAATCCGCGTATCACCAACTCACAGAAGTCGATTCGTACGAACGATATCGAGAACGTCGGGAAGACGGCTCGCCATCATACATTCTTCGAGATGCTTGGAAATTTTTCTATCGGTGATTATTTTAAGGAAGAGGCAATCGTATGGGCGTGGGAATTTCTGACGAGCCCGGAATGGATTGGATTCGATCCGGAGAAGCTATCCATTACTATCCATCCGGAAGATGATGAGGCATATGAGATCTGGAATAAAAAAGTCGGCGTTCCAGACGAACGTATTGTACGTTTGGAAGGTAATTTTTGGGATATCGGAGAGGGCCCATGCGGACCGAACAGCGAGATTTTCTATGATCGTGGAGAGAAGTATGGCAATGATCCGAGCGACCTGGAATTGTATCCAGGAGGAGAGAACGAACGTTACCTCGAAATCTGGAACCTGGTGTTCTCGCAATATAACCATAATCCGGACGGTTCGTACACGCCGCTTCCGAAGAAAAACATCGATACCGGTATGGGATTAGAACGCATGGCTTCTGTTATCCAGGATGTCGAAAATAACTTCGAGACAGACTTGTTATTCCCTATTATTGAGTCGACCTGTGATATCGCAGGCATAAAATATGGTGAATCACAGGAGAAAGACGTGGCACTTAAAGTGATCGCGGACCATTCCCGTACGGTTGTGTTCGCTATTGGTGATGGTGCGCTTCCGTCTAATGAAGGCCGTGGATACGTAATTCGACGCCTGTTGCGTCGCGCAGTTCGCTACGGGAAAGTGCTCGGTGTTGATAAATCTTTTCTCTATACACTGACCCCGATTGTCGGTGAAATCATGAAGGCATACTATCCAGAGGTGTTAGAGAAGCGAGACTTTATCGAGCGTGTCATTAAAAACGAAGAAGAAAGATTCCACGAAACACTGAACGAAGGTCTGCATATTCTCGAACAAATGGTACAAGCAGCCAAGCAAGCCGGGCAAACCCAAATTAGTGGACCGGAAGCATTCAAGCTGTACGATACGTATGGATTTCCGTTCGACTTGACCGAAGACTTCGCTGCGGAGCAAGGGATGACAGTAGACAGGGAAGGTTTCGACACGGCGATGGAAGAACAGCGCGCCCGCGCCCGTGCAGCCCGTCATGATGAGGACAGCATGCAGGTACAGGGTGGTGCACTTGGTGATATTAAGGTCAAGAGTGAATTCGTTGGGTATAAAGAACTTGCGACTAGTGCTCGTGTTGTCGCTATTGTGCATGAAAAAGAGTCCGTTGATATGGCAGGAGCGGGCACAGAATGCCAGGTTATTCTGGATCGTACGCCGTTCTATGCCGAGTCAGGCGGTCAAGTAGCTGATAAAGGGGTGATTAGCGCTGGACAAATGCAAGCGAAGGTGCAGGATACCCAGAAAGGGCCGAATGGCCAGAATGTGCATACAATTCTAATCGAGAGCGGCACATTAAAGGTGGGGGACATGGTCGAAGCAGTCGTGGACCGCGCATCTCGTGCCGACGTTATTAAGAATCATACAGCTACGCATTTGCTGCATCAGGCATTGAAAGATGTGTTGGGTACCCATGTCAACCAGGCAGGTTCACTTGTTGCGCCGGATCGCCTCCGTTTTGACTTCTCCCACTTTGGCGCAGTAACTGCGAATGAGCTGGAAGAAATTGAAAGGAAAGTAAATGAACAAGTTTGGCGCAATATTGAAGTTGATATTACGCACAAATCATTATCAGAAGCAAAAGCTATGGGTGCGATGGCGCTTTTCGGAGAGAAATACGGCGATGAAGTGCGAGTCGTGCAAGTGGGTGACTACAGTCTCGAATTGTGCGGTGGATGCCATGTAAACAATACGGCAGAAATCGGCTTGTTCAAAATTCTGAGCGAAGCAGGCATCGGAGCTGGTACGCGCCGCATTGAAGCAGCAACCGGACGTATGGCGTATGAGTACTTAAACGAACAGCTTCACACGTTAAAATCAGTAGCAGATGAACTGAAAACAACCATCACTAACGTACCGCAACGCATTGAGACGTTGAAAGGCGAGATGAAGGGGCTGGAACGTGAGAATGAATCGCTGCGTGCCAAACTGAGTAATCTGGAAGCTTCCTCGCTGACCGAACAAGTAGAAGAAGTAAAAGGCGTGAAGGTACTAACAGCCAAAGTGAATGGTGTCGATATGGATAATCTACGCAATATGGTAGATGATTTGAAAACGAAGCTCGGTTCTGGCATTGTTGTGCTTGGTTCTGTGAAGGACGACAAAGTTAACATTGTTGCCGGAGTAACCGCCGATCTTGTTCAACAGGGACTTCATGCGGGTAAAGCAGTAAAAGAAGTAGCCGTACGTTGTGGTGGTGGTGGCGGTGGCCGTCCGGACATGGCTCAGGCGGGCGGAAAAAATCCAGCACAACTGGCGGAAGCACTTGAATTCGTGAAGAGCTGGGTAAACGAGCAAATTTAGTGGAAATGTAAAAAAGGGAATTCAACAGTTTGGGGCGAATATGAAAAGGAAGAAGATCCTTTGAAAGAGGTGCTAGGCAGTGAGTTCCATGGATCATACCATGAAGTTTAATTTTAAGCAGGACGAAGTGGAAGTGGAAGCTCGGGAGGTCCTGCTGCAGGTGTATGATGCGCTCGAAGAGAAAGGATATAATCCGATTAACCAAATCGTCGGTTATTTAATCTCCGGAGATCCAGCCTATATCCCGCGCCATAACAATGCGCGTACGCTTATCCGAAAATTAGAGCGTGACGAATTAATCGAGGAGCTTGTTCGTTCATATCTTCGCTCAAATCGATAGCACCACCAAGAATTCCTAACGAATGGGCAGCTCTCTTCTCCATGTGAGAAGAAGGGCGTGCCATTCGGACATGATTAGGAGAGAATGTATGCGTAAAATGGGACTCGATGTTGGGGATAAGACCATTGGCGTCGCAATTAGCGACGAACTGGGCTGGACAGCGCAAGGAATTGAAACCATCCGTAGAGAAGGAAAGAAAAAAGACTATATTCGCATCGAAGAGCTCATAAAACAGTACGATGTAGGGGAAATTATTGTCGGGCTCCCTAAAAACATGAACGGTACGATCGGACCTCGGGGCGAACTGTGCCAGGCGTTTGCAGACTATCTGCATAATCGTTCGCGTCTTCCCGTCAAACTATGGGATGAACGCCTAACGACGATGGCGGCGGAGAAGATGCTCGTTTCCGCTGACGTCAGTCGCAAGAAAAGAAAGCAAGTCATTGATAAAATGGCAGCGGTAATTATACTACAAAATTACTTGGATGCCCAAAAATAGGAGGTTACTCGTATGGACTTGGAAAAAATGGGGATTGAAGTTGGCGAATATATTACGATTACGGATGAAGAATCAGGACAGGAATACGAATATCTGGTGATGTACATCTTCGAAATTGAAGATCGCACATATCTCTGCCTGGTGCCTGCGGAACAGGAAGATCAGGAGGAATACGAAGTGGAATTCCTCCGCTATGAAGGTACAGATATGCTGCAGCCAATCGAAGACGAGCAAGAATGGGAGCAGGTAGAAGCTACATTCGAAACATTGATGAACGAACTGGACAAAGAGGAGAGCTAATTTTTGGAGTTTTGGACAGGTTCGGCGTCGGAAGTACGCCATCTGCGAGATTCCTGGGGAAATCAGGTGGAATGGTACGACGCCCGGCTTGCGCGAGCAGAGCGCTATGAGGTTATGACCGAAATAGACGTGGCCGGACAGACATACGCAGTACTTACTTCTGCTGATACTGCTGATCCGCATCCGTATCTGTTCAGGTATTCTTTAACGGAAGGTGCCCCTTTACTTGTTCCGATTGAAGCGGAAGAGGAATGGGATCAGGCTGCGGATGCGTTTGTGACATGGCTGGATACGCATCATACTTAAAAGTCTGCATTGTATGTAAATAGAAGCCATCGAGACATTTTCGGTGGCTTCTTTGTCATGCAATGAATCGATAAAAAGATGTACTGATGTATATAGAAAAGAAATGGAAGTCAGACAACTGATCCCCACGTGTTTTGTCGAATGTTGTATAATAAATCGGTGGAAACAGGCAGAGAAAAAGGAGAGTAGGGTATCAATGAGAAAGATAATGAAGATTGCGTTTGGCATTTTGCTTCTGTTTGCCCTTGGGGTAGGCGGCGGCGCGTATTATATTTGGAATGGATTGCAGCCGGTAGCAGCTGAGAAAGGCCAGAAAAAAATCGTGGAAATTCCACCCAGTTCATCCTTAAACAAAATCGGAAATATTCTGGAAGATAACAAGCTGATTAAGGATGCCCGACTCTTTTCCCTCTACGCTAAGATAAACGGAAAAGGAACCGATATTAAAGCAGGCAAATACCAATTGACCACGGGCCAATCGATTGATGAACTTCTTAAGAAGATGTCGGATGGTGACGTTTACAAAGACACCATTACAGTAACAATTCCAGAAGGATATACAGTAGAGCAAATTGCCGCCCGGCTGGAGCAAAAAGGATTGGGAAAAAAGGATACGTTCCTTAAAGAAGTTAATAGCGGCGTATTTCCGCAAGAGATTGTAAAAAGCATTCCGGCGGACAAACGCATTAAGTATAGATTGGAAGGTTATCTTTTTCCCGATACGTATGAATTTAAAAAAGGAACGACCGAGCATCAGATCATCGAGCGGATGCTGGAGCGCTTTGAAGATGTATGGAAAACCGAGTGGGACGGTCAGTTGAAACAGCACAACTTGACAAGGCATCAGGCGGTGACACTGGCATCAATTGTTGAGCGTGAGGTACGCTCTGACGATGAGCGCTCGAAAGTGGCTGGCGTATATTTCAATCGGCTTGCTCAGCAAATGCCGCTCCAGGCTGACGCTACGGTGCAGTATTTGTTCGGTAAACAGAAAGAACGGGTTATGCACAGCGATTTGAAGCAGGATAGCCCCTATAACACATACAAAGTAAAAGGACTCCCGCCGGGACCGATTGCAAGCCCGGGCGAAGCAGCGCTGCAGGCAGTTACCAAAGCGGACAAGCATAAGTTCCTCTTCTATGTAACGAAAAAGGATGGAACCGGTCAGCATTATTTCGCGGCGACATATCAGGAGCACTTGAAGAACATTGATAAGAGCAAAACGAATGAAAAATAGATTTTGCAAGGTGGATATGCTATCATAGAGAAGTTTATCCCATTCTTAATGGGCAGTACTCCTCACTGATGGAAGGTTCACTTTATGAAAAAATAACGAGGTGTAAATGGGATGATAACCTCAGACCCTATTGTACGGTATATGGAATCACTTGTTGCACCGCGCAATCAGCTGCTTACTAGGATGGAACGAGAAGCTGAAGCGGAGCATATTCCGATTATCCAGCTTCCGAGCATTCAATTGCTCCATGTGCTGTTGAAGATGCATAAGCCGAAACGGATTTTGGAAGTAGGTATGGCCATCGGATATTCGACGATTTGGCTGGCACAGGCAGCACCGGACGCACACATTACGTCGATAGAAATTTCCGAAGAAATGGTCGGACGTGCACGGCGTAATTTTACAGAAGCGGGCTTGGATGACCGGATTACTGTGCTTCATCAGGATGCGCGAGAAGGATTATCAGGTGAGCATGCTTTTGATTGTATCTTTTTAGACGCAGCCAAAGGACAATATCAGGTATTCTTCGACAAATTTGCGCCGTATCTGGTAGAAGGCGGACTCCTGATATGTGATAATGTCTTTTTTCGGGGCATGGTCGCCGAAGAAGAAGTGCCGAAAAATAAGCGCGGCATGATCAAGAAGCTGCGAGCATTTAACCAATTTTTAGCCGAACATCCGGCGTTTGAAACATCATTCATCTCTATTGGAGACGGACTGGCTTTATGTATAAAACGGAGGGAAATAATGTGAGAAAACCGGAATTGCTCTGTACGGCCGCCAATCTGGATGAGCTTGTAAGAGTTATCGAAGCTGGCGCGGACGCGGTCAGCATCGGACACGAACGGTATGGCTTGCGAGTAGCGGGCAACTTTGATGTCGAGGACATTCGCAGGGCGACGGAAGCTGCGCATACGCGTGGAGCAAAAGTGTATGTGTCTGTTAATGCGCTGTTCCATAATGAGGATTTGGAAGGGTTGCCCGAATATTTGAAGATGCTCGAAGAAATCGGAGTGGATGCTATCGTATTCGGTGATACAGCTGTCGTGATGATTGCACGTCAAATCGGGCTAACTGTGCCATTGCATTGGAATGCTGAAGTGCTGACAACCAATTATGAGACAATGAACTATTGGGGTAGAAAAGGGGCAACGCGCGCATTCGTTGCCCGTGAGTTAAACATGGATGCGATCGTGGAAATAAAGGAAAATGCAGAAGTTGAGATTCAGGTGCAGGTACATGGAATCACATGCATTTTCCATTCGCGTCGCGATCTGGTGACCAATTACGAGAAATTCATGGGTCAGGAGTCGAGGCCGGCTAGCATGGACCGTAAGCTGTTCATCACAGAAGAGAAACGGGACGATTTACAATATCCGATTTTTGAAGACCGGAATGGGACGCATATCATGAGTGCAGAGGATATTTGTATTCTAGAATATCTCGACGAATTAATGGATGCGGAAATCGACAGCTTCAAAATCGAAGGCATTATGAAGGATACCGACTATAATGTAAAAGTAGTATCAGCCTATCGCCGTGCAATTGATGCATATGTGAAAGGGCCAGAAGCGTTTCGTAACAGTGTCAATAGTCTTATGGAAGAGATTCGCGACATTCAGCCGTCACATCGTGAGTTAACGACAGGATTCTTCTTTAAAGAGCAAGTTTATTAATGAGGTGATTCATCATGACGGAGATAAACGTCATTTCCGATAAAAAAATTATGACTCCCCGTGGCCCCATTCTTCAGAAGCCGGAAGTGCTAGCACCAGCTGGAAATCTGGAGAAGCTTAAGTTTGCGGTGCGTTACGGTGCGGATGCCGTCTACATTGGAGGGCAAAGCCTTGGCCTGCGTGCCAATGCGGATAACTTTTCCTTTGATGAGATGAAGGAAGCAACAGATTTTGCCCATGCGCACGGCTCTAAAGTGTTCGTGGCGACCAACATTATTGCGCATAATGAAGACTTGCATCAGGTGGACGATTTCATGCGTAGCTTACAGCGTGCTGGTATTGATGCCATTATTGTCGCTGACCCTGCGTTGATCGAGAGAACGAAACAAGCTGCCCCAGACATGGAACTTCACTTAAGCACCCAGGCGTCTACAACGAATTGGCAGACGGTACAGTTCTGGAAAGAAGAAGGCGTCAGTCGTGTGGTGCTAGCCCGTGAAGTATCGGTACAGGAAATCCGTGATATTAAAAAACATGTGGACATTGAGATTGAAGCGTTTGTGCATGGTGCTATGTGTATTTCTTATTCTGGCCGCTGTGTATTGTCTAACCATTTCACTGCACGTGACTCGAATCGCGGCGGTTGTTCACAGTCCTGTCGCTGGCAGTATGATATGTTTGAAGAACTCCCGCAGGAATCAGGGCAGATTGGCAAGACACCGCTTCCGATGTTTGGCGAGCAGGACCCACAGTTTACAATGAGCTCGAAAGATATGTGTATGCTTGGATTCCTGCCGGATATGATTGAGGCAGGCGTAGATAGTTTTAAAATCGAGGGTCGCATGAAAAGCATTCATTATGTGGCGACAGTAACAAATCAATACCGCCGTGCAGTAGATGCATATTTTGCTGACCCGGACCAATACAAGCTAAATCCGGAGTGGATGGAGGAGATTCGCAAAGCGTCTCATCGTTCGCTTACGACAGGCTTTTTTTATGGAACACCTACAGAGCAGGATCAATTGTATGGTGAGAATGAAGATATGCCACAATATGATTTTGCTGGTCTTGTATTGGACTATGATGCAAAGACGGGCATTGCTACAATGCAGCAGCGTAATAAATTCAGCGTCGGAGATACCGTAGAGTTCTTCGGTCCAACGATGGAGCGCTTTACGCAGACAGTGACGGAGATTTGGAACGAAAAAGATGAAAGCATCACATCTGCACCTCATGCGATGCAGACGGTGAAAGTGCGGATGGATCGTCCGGTTGCCAAGCATGATATGATGCGTAAGGAGAAGAAGTAATCGATGACAGCTCCGATTATCATTGGTGTAGCAGGGGGCACCGGCTCAGGCAAGACTACAGTGGCACGGGAGATTTACCGTCAGTTTGAAGATATGAGCGTTGTGATGATTGAACAGGATGCTTATTATAAAAAACAGTCCCATCTGACGTTCGAAGAACGCATAAAAACGAATTACGATCATCCGCTTGCCTTTGACAATGATTTGTTAATTGAGCAGTTGGAATGTTTGCGTCGTCGTGAGCCGGTGGCAAAGCCGGTATATGATTATAAGCTGCATACCCGTTCTACAGAAACAGTGTGGATAGAGCCAAAGGACGTCATTATTCTTGAAGGAATCCTCATCCTTGAGGATGAACGTCTGCGTTCTATGATGGATATTAAAGTGTTCGTAGATACGGATGCTGATGTACGAATTATTCGCCGTATGCTGCGCGATATTGCGGAGCGAGGGCGTACGATGGAATCGGTGGTGCAGCAATATTTGCAGGTAGTACGGCCGATGCACATGCAGTTTATCGAACCAACCAAGCGCTATGCCGATATTATTGTGCCGGAAGGCGGTCAGAATCGGGTCGCTATCGATTTGCTGACGACGAAAATTAATACTGTGTTACAGTCGCTGTAAGGTAAACGCCGGTTCCTCATCTTGGACCGGCGTTTTTGCGTATTGTTTAAGCCTCTTTATATGCGGCAAGACTGAATAGATAGTCTTACCGTAACGGAAAGGGGCTTATACCATGCCATTGAATCGTAAGAAGCGGCGAATGTTTATTGTCCTGGTGATATTTACGTTTTTATATACAGGAATCATTACGAGACTGGGGTGGATTCAGGTCATCGGTACCCATTCGTTCTCACCGCACAATGTAGATCTTGTAGAAAGAGCGGTAGCGCAGAGACGGGAGAAATTAGTGCTTGATACAGGTCGTGGCATGATTTACGACCGTAAAGGTGTTCCGTTGACTGGAGAAGAACAGACAGGCCTGGCTGTTTTTCCGCTTGTTCGCTATTCACTTGACGAAAACGAAAAAATCGGTAAACTAGGGCACATATTAGGTATAACAGAAGAGGAAACGCGCTTGTTTCTTCTAAGTGTCAAGCATGCTGGATTTTGGCAAGATAGGAACGGAAAAATCGTTCCGTTACATGAAGATCAGGCGCGCCAAATTCGGGAATTAAATATTGCCGGTATCGTACCTTTACCGGTAACGACACGTTATCCGAAGGATGGAGTGGCCCACCATGTGATTGGTTATATCGGGCAGAACGCTAAACTTATTCAGGATAAATATCAGGAAGATTTGGAAGCCGGGGTGCTGCGTACAACGAGCAAAGTTGGAGTAGCTGGGTTGGAGCGAGCGTTTCAGCCGTTTTTGGCCGGAGTGGGCGAGAAGTCTGTTTCTTATTTTGTCGATGGACGCGGAAATCCACTTAATGGACTTGACGTACGGCTGAATGAAACAGAGAATTCCTTTTATCCGCTTACCCTGGTTTCCACGATAGATGCCGGGATACAGAAGCAGCTTGAGGCAGCATTTGACGCATCATCTGTAGACAAAGGCGCCGCTGTCGTACTGGATATAAAGACACGTGATGTGCTGGCTATGGTATCACGGCCGGACTTTGACCCGTCGAAGCTGAATACGTCGCCTGATACATGGAAAAACCGTGCGGTTAAGCAGGCAATTCCCGGCTCCGTTTTTAAAATCGTAGTGGCAGTCGCAGCGCTTGAGGAAGGAATTGTTAAACCGGAAGACCATTTTATGTGCCATGGGAAGCTGGGTAAGTACGGCTTTTCCTGCTGGAAAAAAGAAGGTCATGGTGATATAACGTTTGAACAGGCGTTTGAACAGTCTTGCAATATTACGTTCGCTGAAATCGCCAAAAAAGTCGGTCCAGAGAAATTGCAGCTATACGCTAAAAAAATGGGATTGAATCAGCAGATTGGATGGGAAAAGCTGCCCTTCTATAAGCTGGGCAAGTTTCAGCAGATTGACGGAGAGGATAAAGGGCGCGTATTTGCCCACGATATGCCGAATGGTGATGAAGGGATTCTAATTCAGACCAGTATCGGACAGCGTGATGTTCAACTAACACCGTTACAGGCTGCCAATATGGCTGCCATCATTGCCGATGACGGCAAGAAACAAAAAGTGCGTGTCGTTCAGTCGATTAATTATCGAAACGGGACAACGTTTTATCGTTTCGAAGACCGGCCGCTGGACGGAGCGGACATTTCTCCGGCGACGGCCCGTATGCTACGCTCCTTTATGGAGGGTGTGGTTGATCACGGAACGGCTATCATGCTGAAGGGATTACCGTGGCAGGTAGCCGGAAAGAGTGGAACCGCACAGACCGTTGTCCAGGGAGAAGCGAGAAACAATCAATGGTTCGTGGGCTTTGCTCCACGGGAGAATCCTCGTTACGCGATTGCTGTGCTGGCCGAAGAGCAACCAACCTCGGGCGTGAACCAGGCGACTAAACTGTTCGGTTCATTCATAACTGATCTCGCACAGGAAGAGAAAGTGGAATCGACGGTAAACTACGAAGGAGAGAGATAGAAGTTCTTGTCCGTCGATTATTCCATATATGTATATAGAGGGGAACAAAGAGGAGTGAAAAGGGTTTTGTATCAGGTTCTAAATAGATTGCGACCGACCAGTGGCATTGGAGGGGTCCTTATGATCGGATTCATCCTTGCGTCCTTGCTGGTTTTCGCGTCTGCCATGATTATCGATGAAGTGCTCGAGCAGGAGATAGACTGGTTTGACAAAGCGGTGTATGACATGTTTCATCGCCTGCATAGCGATTCATTTACCGTTGACGTGATTTTTCTTACCCATATGGGTTCAGCAATTCGAGTCATCCCTATCTTCGCTGTCGCGCTTGGCGTGCTGATATGGCATAGGCAACGAATTGAAGCGTTCATGCTTACATTGGCGCTCGGCGGTGGCGGTTTGTTGAATTACATTCTAAAGATGTTGTTCCGCCGCGAACGACCTGATATAGAGCATCTCGTTTCGGTGAACGGATATAGTTTTCCGAGTGGTCATGCAATGGTGTCATTTATTTTTTACGGCATGCTTGGCTATCTGGCATGGTATTACCTTAGAAACTATCCGATCGGTCGCTGGATAACTCCAGCGTTTCTCGTCGTGTTTTCTGTCTCCATTGGGTGCAGCCGTATTTATTTGGGTGTACATTACGCAAGTGACGTAATCGCCGGGTTTACAATTGGCGGTGTCTGGTTAACTGCATGCATTCTCGGCCTGCATCTGCTACACTGGTATGTCGATAAGCAGAAGAAAGTGATAGAATAAACCTCATTTAGCCCATCGCCTGTGACAAATGCGTGAAAGATGCTAAGATGTGATATTTTACCGTGATTTTTGCTATAATGGTGGATGATGGCTAAAGCAAGTACATAGTGAAAGCACCGATAAGGAGTTGACGAATCGTGAGTGAAGCAGTAAGTACGCTCGAGGGCTGGTTTGCCCTGCATGATTTCCGTTCCGTTGATTGGACCGCATGGACAAGCGCACCGGAAGCGGAGCGCCAGGAAGCGTTGGAAGAGCTGCATGCGTTTATGCGCAAATGGTCGGACGTAGAAGCCGGCAAGCAAGGCAGCAGCACGATTTTTACCGTCGTTGGACATAAGGCTGATATCGCATTCATGCATTTGCGTCCTACGCTCGAAGAACTGGAAGCAGTTGAAGCAGAATTCAATAAGACACTGTTCGCAATGTATACGATCCAGAACTATTCATATGTATCTGTCGTCGAGTTAAGCAGCTACATATCACAGGCGGAGAATCCGGAAGAAGATCCTGCGATTCAGGTACGATTGAAGCCGGCTCTTCCGAAGACGAAGCATGTGTGCTTCT
This sequence comes from Aneurinibacillus migulanus, assembly GCF_001274715.1. Classification (GTDB taxonomy): domain Bacteria; phylum Bacillota; class Bacilli; order Aneurinibacillales; family Aneurinibacillaceae; genus Aneurinibacillus; species Aneurinibacillus migulanus. The sequence continues at coordinate 947,767 of NZ_LGUG01000004.1, forward strand.
ATCCGATGAATAAGAAGCGCGAAGGCAATGACAACTGGTATATGCTGTCGATGGAAGAGCGCCGTGGCATGATGCGTAGCCATGGCATGATTGGTCGCAGCTATGCGGGCCGTGTGACTCAGATTATCACGGGTTCCGTTGGCTTTGACGATTGGGAATGGGGCGTTACGCTATTTGCTGACGACCCGATTGTATTCAAGAAGCTTGTATACGAGATGCGCTTTGACGAAGCGAGCGCACGTTTCGGCGAGTTCGGAACATTCATTGTCGGTAACCGCATGACAGAAGAACGATTGGCCGAATATTTTTCCGTATAAGATATATTGACTTCATACAAAAGAGGAGCCAGCTGAGGCTCCTCTTTGTTTTTCTATTTTATTGATAGATAAGGTATTTCTTGCGCTCTTCTTTAAACTTGTTGAGCTGTGGAGCATATTTGGCCTCGATTTGCTGCGGACTGAGTCCTTGGGAAAGGTAGAGTCCGATTTTATTCGTGCCCATAATTTTGTCGAACATAACAATTGTTTTTCCGCTTTTCGGCACTTTAAACTTATTCAAAGAATGAGCGTACGTGAGTGCATAAATACCGGTTTTAGCTGGATTGAATGTGCGGTAGTCAGTGATTTTCAGACGTACTCCGCCAGCGGAACCCCGCTTCTCCGCAATAAACGTAACACCCGGAAGTTTCGCATTATTCATCAGCGTGGCATATTTTTTGGAATCGATACCTTTGCCACCGATCCATTTAAACGCGTCAGCCTGAAAAATACCTGTGCCTTCACCAAGGCCTGTAGCATTATAGCCAAATACAGACTGCAAATCCGGCATCACTGGAGAGCTTTGTACCCAGCGTAGACCCGTATCCTGATAAATCATATTTCGCGTATAACCTTCCATTGGCACTACTTGCAGATTTGCGCCGATTTTGCGATTGAAGAACTGTCCGAGTTCCCCTGCGGTCATACCGTGTGTCATTGGAAGATTGTCTACACCGACAAACGTTTTGAACTTATCCTCAAGCACAGGCCCGTCCACAATAAGTCCACCCAGAGGATTTGGTCTGTCCAGCACGACAATTGTCTTGTTATTTTGTTTTGCGGCTACCATACAATAGTTAAGTGTGGATATATATGTATAGGAGCGTGCACCGATATCCTGTAGATCAAACAAGAGGACATCAACATTAGCCAACATTTTGGCGGACGGCATTCTCGTACTTCCGTACAAACTGTAGATAGGAATCTTAAGCGTCGGATGCGTAGTGGATTCTACATACGCTCCGGCTTTTGCCTTGCCGTCAATTCCATGTTCCGGGCTGTACAGTGCGGTCAGTGTAGCATTCGGATATTCAGCCAGCACTGAAATGGTGCTTTTCCCCTGGCTATTGACGCCTGTCTGATTGGTAATAAGACCAACGCGTTTTCCGTCAATAAGATGTGCATACTTCTCTAACAGCACTTCATTGCCCAATTTGAAATCATTCGCTTTTGCTTGAACCTGCGGCATGGAGATGCCGATTGTCAGGAGAAGCGTAAGCATGAGCAGCAAAATTTTCTTCATTCTCTTCTCTCCCTTGATGTGGCAAACAAAACAGATGGATATTCATTCAAGATGTCTGTCTCGTTTTTCCATGTATTTCTTATATAATGGACGCGAAAGAAGGGAGATAGTTTCGTGAAAATCGTTCTTTTTTCCATTGGCTTGGTTTCATAACCACAATTTGCACTTGCTGTATATCAATGCCTGGGTATTTTGCTATGAAAACTCCTTGATTCTCCCATTTTTGTGTATACTATATGAATAACATTTGATATTTTTCCTTATGCTTGGTGGTTTGAGGTAGGAAAGTTGGAGAAAGAGGAGGTAGGGTACACCCTACACTTTGACCGAAAGGGACCAGCGATTTTTTCTACCCTCCCACTTCCTTTTCGCTTAATTATACAATGGAGAATCACCTATTTTAGAATAGCGAATCACTTTTGTATAATGATGGTAGGAGGTGAAATGTAGATGTTCCGAGCGTTTAAGACAGAGATTCATCCTACATTAGAGCAAGTAAACAAGATGAATCGAACCATCGGGACGTGTCGTTTTATCTACAATTTGTATCTCGAAAAGAATAAAGAGCAGTATGAGAAAGATAAAACATTTATCACAGCATACGACTTCTCGAAGTGGATGAACAACGAATTTTCTGTTCAGGAAGAGTACACGTGGATAAAAGAAGTGTCATCCAAAGCAGTCAAGCAAGCGATGATGGGCGCAGAAAAAGCGTTCAAACGGTTCTTTAAAGGGCTTTCCAAATACCCGCGATTTAAGAAGAAAAAGAATCAAGATGTAAAGGCGTATTTTCCTAAGAACAACAAAACAGACTGGAAAGTAGAACGGCATCGAGATTGATGTCGGTGTAAAGGACTTTGTTATCTCAAGTGATGGGCAAGTATTTGGGAATATCAACAAAACTTCCGCAATTAGACACACGGAAAAGCGACTAAAACGTGCGCAACGTGCGCTATCAAGAAAATATAAGCAACGAAAGAGAGGTGAAGGACCTGTCACTTATGTCGGAAGTAACATGCGCAAAGCTGTGTTGAGAGTACAGAAGTTGCAAATGCGACTTGCTAACATGCGCTTGGCATACCGTTCCTATGTGGTAAGTATGTTGGTGAAAACCAAACCAGCATTTATCACGTTAGAGAAATTGAACATAAAAGGAATGGTTAGGAACAGACATGTAGCGAAAGCAGTTTCAAGTCAGGGGTTTTATGATTTCAAACAGAAACTCCTATCTGCATGCAAGAAATATGGGATTGAGGTGCGAGAAGTCAGTACGTTTTATCCATCGTCCAAACTGTGTAGTTGCTGTGGATATAAGAAAGTGCAACTTTCTTTGAATGAACGCATTTTTATCTGCGAAAACTGTGGACTGGAGATAGAACGTGACCTAAATGCATCCCTGAACTTGAAACGAGCAAAAGAATACACCTTCTTAACCTAACTAAGTGGTGTATGTGTACCGATGGCTAGTCGGGAATTTACGCCTGTGGATTGTCAAACAAACCGTAGTAGCGGGAATGCGGCGAGGCGGGACAGGATGAAGCAGGAAAACTCTTAACATGGATGTTTGTCTATGTTTTAAGTGGCAGGCGATAAATATGGATGCCTTATCAACTACTCGTTCGAATACAGACCCGCTTTCTTTGATGGAGATGTCATCAGATGCGGAACGCCTAGATATATCTAAGCTACCTGAGGAGGATCAAAAACGGATACGTGAGCTTGCCAGGCAGATCGAGGTTAAAGATAGCGGCGCGGTACTACAGTACGGCGTAGGTTTGCAGGGGGAAATCTCCCGCTTTTCTGATTCGGTGCTTGATCATGTGCGTGCCAAGGATAGCGGCGAGGTCGGACAAGCCCTTACAGAATTGATGCTCAAGGTTAAAGAGGTCGATACGGATACGTTATCAGGTAAAAAGGGCAGTTTTCTATCAAAAATACCGGTGCTTGGTTCATTTGTGAAATCCGGACAAAAGTTTGTGGCGCAATACGAAAAATTGGGTACACAAATCGAGACGATTACAAGACAATTGGATAAGGCAAATGCCCAACTGCTTAAAGACATATCATTAATGGACGCACTGTATGAAAAAAACAGGGAATTCGTACACCAGATTGATTTATATATTGCAGCCGGGCAATTGAAGCTAGAAGAGCTGGAACGCGAAGTGATGCCGGAACTGAAGCGGAAGGCGGAGACGTCGCAGGACCCGGCCGATGTTCAGGAATTGAACGACATGGGACAATTAATCAACCGGCTGGAGAAAAAAATTCATGACCTTGTGCTGACCCGCACTGTGACAATTCAATCTGCACCACAAATTCGGCTTGTGCAAAACAATAATCAGGTACTCGTAGAAAAAATTCAGTCTTCCATTCTTACGACAGTGCCGTTATGGAAGAATCAGCTCGTTATCGCTATCGGCTTGCACCGCCAGAAGCAAGCACTGCAAGTGCAGAAACAGGTGGCAGATACGACGAACGAGCTGCTGTTGAAGAACTCGGAGCTTTTGAAGACGAATTCCATCGGCATTGCCAAGGAGAATGAGCGAGGCATTGTGGATGTCGGTACGTTGAAGAAAACTCAGGCAAATCTATTGGAAACATTGGAGGAAACCTTGACCATTCAACAGCAGGGTCGTGAGAAACGTAAGCTTGCTGAAGCTGAAATCGATAAGATGCAGCATGAGCTGAAGGAGAAGCTGACCGCACTTGCCATGCAGCGTCAAAACCGCTAACAGAAACATATATAATCACACCTGTTGATTATTCATAGATTAGGAAAAATAAGATGCACACGCGCCATTCTTTTCTATCCATCTATGGATAGCAAGGGTGTTGATTGTTCCGAGAGGGAAAGACCACCACAGCGGGACACAAACAAGGCCTTTCGTCTCTCTTCCTGAGCGGTTGCCCTGGCCAGGCGAAAGAGGACAGCAACTGTCTCCCTCTTCGCGTCTACCCAGATGCTTTGCTGTCCCGCCTGGCGGGGGCAAAAAGCGGCCTACTATGCTTCCATGCGAGAGACGAACCGACGCCCGTTTGGGGCACGGTGTGGTGGCTATTCACTCTGAGCGTACTGGATAATCAACACCCTTAGTATACAACATAAGAAGCAGCAGGGGAGGAGCATGAATATGAGGTGCTTCTCCTTTTTGTATGGAATGCTATTTAATAGCCGTGATTCGAATACGCCAGTAATCCGCTACCCAGATTCCTTGCCGATAAAGAGAAGGGCGACATTTCTCGATAACCTCATCCCATGCGCTCTCCTTCTCTTTTGGAGAAAAATCGGCAAAGAAATTGTTACTAAAGCAGTGAAGCCAGTTTTTCAGACCTTCTTCTCCATCCGTCAGCGTAGTTGGACGGGCAAAGTGGATCGCCTGGGCTACATGAAAGCCTTCTTGTTCCAGTAGTGTCGCATATTCTCCGATGCTAGGAAAGTACCAGGGATTTCTTTCTCTGATGGATGAAACGCCACGGGCGGCCAGTGTTTCTTCAGTTGCACTGACAATTGTCTGCACATTGCCTTTGCCCCCGAATTCGGCGACAAAGCGTCCACCTTCGCGCAATGCCTTCCGGACGGAGCGTATAACTTGCTTAGGCCGCTTCATCCAGTGCAGCGCCGCATTGGAGAAGACAGCATCATAAGGGGCAGATGTATGAAATGATTCACCATCTGCAACCTGGAAGGATAGATGGGGGAACTTTTGTTTTGCCGTCTCAATCATAGATGAAGATAAGTCCATTCCCAGGACAAATGCTCCGCTGGCGGAGATTTCGTTGGCTAATTCGCCAGTCCCACACCCTAAATCCATAATACGTTCGCCTGGTTGAGGTTTGAGCCATTCGATTACACCCTTGCCAAGTGTGGAAACATAATCGATTTTGCTATCGTAAAAGCTGCCGTTCCACTTATCGTCCATCTTTTCTTTCTCCATGTTGTCCCCTCCTGAATTCGTTATAATCCATTTTTATCACTGTAATTGTAATAAGTAAAATATATTGTTTTTATTTTATTTATAGGTTTTACTTATATAGATGCTACCCTGACAAATGAAAAAATGCGAACTTTCTTTTTTCTTGCGTAATGAAGAAGAGGCTGTGACTGTTTAACCGGGAAACGTAGCGGAGTAAGCATAGGGTTTTCGCTTGGTAATAAGGAAGTGACAGGAACCTTCGGGCTCCGATTACAGCTAATGGATGCGTTGTATCCAGGCTAAAGAAAAAGACGCCTGGTATGCCATTATGCACTATATACGTTCGGACGTTAATCTCAGGGAAGCGGCTTGTACCGGGAATGTAGGATAAGCCCCGAAATCGAATATGGCTCATATTAAATGGCACGATACCCACCCAAGCAAGCCCGTCAATCGTATCAACGGTAAGCGGTGACGGTATGAATTCCCGGATATAGGCTACGGTGACTGGCCAGTGAGCGAACAACAGGTGGTGCCAGGTCTGGGTCATTACCCACGGTTTGGCCGAAGGTAGAAGCGGAGGGTGCGAAGTTGCCTGTAAAATATTCATGATGTTTCCTTTTTTTGCTTATGCTTTTCCCGCTTTATCCGGAAAGAAAACATGCTGAAAAGAGAAAGAACCGTTTTACTTCTCTATATTTCGGGTAATATAAAAACAGACAACCCATCCCCATGACAGTCGCTCTTTTACCCCAGGGCGGCTATTTTTTTATGGATGGAAAAGGGTATGGCTTTGTAATACCCCGGATACTTTTATTTACTAACTATCTGCTTCAGTTGGCCGTAGCTCATCGGGCCGATTCTTTTCTCTACAATCACTCCATGCTCGTCTATTAGGTAACTTGTAGGAACAGTGTATGCCTGAAAAAGAGAAGCTACATCACCGTTCTTGTCCAACGGTACAATAAAGGAAAGATTGTATTTTTCTATGAACGAGGAAACCGCCGTTTGACTTGTTTCCGTTTGGGTTAGATTGACTGCCACAATTTCAATACCAGCATCTTTATACTTCGTATAAAACTTCTGCATATCAGGCATTTCTGCGCGACAGGGCGGACACCAGGTTGCCCAGAAGTTCAGAAGGATTTTCTTCCCACGAAGTTCAGATAGCGAAATGGATTTTCCCTCTAGCGTTGTCAGCGTAAAGTCCGGCGCTGTATTCTTTTCGACAAGACCGACGGTGCGAGAGTCCAGGGTGCCCTCTGCAAAAGGAGTGGGGGCAAGCGCTTTGTCGTATGCTCCAAAACCGATTAGTCCGACTAATATAGCCATAGCTGTAAACGTCTTTAAGCGTTCGGCGTATTGATCGGGAGAAGACGCACGTCTGAAAATGGTATCCAACCAGACAAACAGGATAAAAGAGGCTGCCGAATATAAAAGATGAACCGCGATATTCTTTCCTGTGTAGAACGCCAATAGTGCTTGATAAACAGAGAAAGAAATAAGGAGTAGAACGAAAAGAGCGTAAACATAATCGCTATACTCTGTTTTTGTTTTTCTTGCACGGTAGAACACATACAGAAACGCCACGAGAGCAGCCAGCCACATTCCTTGCTGTCCCCCGTTAAAATATAGAAGGCCGCTTGGATTGGAAATAAGCATGGAGGGTTCAAACAATACGATGCTGAATTTCCAGACGAAAATTGCAAGGATAGCTGCGTTTAGAAATGAATCCACGATTTTTTTATGACCATGATCCGGTTTGCGTAGACGGAAATACATGACGGTAATAGCCAGACTGCCGGAGACAAATAAAAGTATCCAGGATATTTTTATTAAAAGTGGACCCAGTTGCAAAGCTTCCATTTGTGCTTGGCTCCTTTTCTTAATCGTTAGTACCAATTTTGGTATATACCTCTATGGGTAAGAGTATATCATGTGTTTCTTTATCGTAAAAGTATGGGTACAGATAAACGATTGTTTACTTTTTTTTCTTTATGATGTATAATGAATATTCCTCCACAAGTTAAAAGACTTTTTTGTTGTAAAGGATACTTTTTCCTTTACGAATCAGTACATTACCTCTTATCGTTTCTTTTCTTATTCTTTAAATCTCTCACGTATAAGTTTGTAGAAAATCGATGATAATAAGTATTGGCTTTTATTTTTGTCAACGCAATTCACACTGGCACGGTCTTCGGAGCCGTAAGGATGGAAGAGAGGTAGGGCTTTCGTCGTTTTGAGGTTCAAAAATTTTGGCATACTCATTTGTATTATTGAGGTTGTGGAAAGAGCGTATGCTTCATGGAGCATAGTGTTCTCAAGTCATCTCTACGTGATCAAAGCAACTTGACAATTTGTTTTGTCTCAATATAGGCTTCTCCTTTCGTTTGTGTAACGAAGTTGCTGAGAGGTCTATTTTGTATGTTTTGGAGGCTATTGATCATTATTCACAGTAGAATTTGGCGGTGGCGAGCGGTACATCCTGTATGCTCTTGTGTCTCGTAGTATAATAAAGTACAACCTCCGTCAGTAGAGGGAGGGGCTTACTGCCCGTTAGACCGGGATAGAACACCCGATAAAACACATCAGGCAGGTGATACAAGATGCAACCAATGAAGCCAGATTACACGCAGGCCATTATCGATGCCTCACATGACGGAGTGATTGCCGTCGACAAAGAAGCAAATATTATGTTCGTTAATCGCAATGCACGTGAAATTCTTGGTCTGCCCGACAACATCGTTGGTAAGAAAATATCAATGTTTATTCCCAATTCTGATATGCTGCGTATTCTATCAACCGGGAAAACGGAAATCGGTGATATTGCCACTATTTTAAATCGGCAGATTCTTATTAATCGGTTGCCGATCGTTATGGATGGACAAATCATGGGCGCGGTTTCCACATTCAAAGAAATTACGGACATTCAAAAGCTTGAAATGCATATTCGAAAAACATTCAATGAAAGTGGATTGGAAGCACGTTACAGGCTGCAAGATATCGTCGGTAGCTCTAAAGTGATGAGTGAAGCGAAGGAGTTAGCCGCTGTTTTTGCGAAGACGGCTGCGACAATTTTGATTACCGGCGAATCTGGTACCGGAAAAGAACTGTTTGCACAGGGGATCCATCTTGCGAGTCCGCGTGCTACAGGTCCTTTTGTCGCAATAAATTGTGCAGCGCTTCCAGGAAATTTGCTGGAAAGCGAATTATTCGGATATGAAGAGGGGGCCTTCACGGGTGCCAGAAGAGGGGGAAAATCAGGACTTTTTGAACAGGCGCATGGAGGAACGCTGTTTCTTGATGAAATTGGCGAAATGTCGTTGCCAATCCAGGCGATGTTGCTGCGGGTGCTGCAAGAGAAAAGGGTGCGGCGTATCGGTGGAGAAAAAATGATCCCGGTGGACGTACGCATTGTCGCCGCTACAAATCGGGATCTTGAAGATTCTATCGAGAATAAACAGTTCCGTTCTGATCTATATTATCGTATTAATGTTTTGACGCTTGAGCTCCCGCCTTTGAGGGATAGACTTGAAGACATTCCTGAACTGCTGAAACACATAGTGAAAGAAACGGGTGAGAAGTCGGACAAGAATATAACCGAGGTAGACGACGTAATTTATACATGGTTTAGGCAGTATGACTGGCCGGGCAATATTCGGGAGCTGCGCAACGTAGTTGAACGAATGGTTCTTTTATGCAGTGACGAACGCCTGGATGAAGAAGACATTTCTTTTTTCTTAAAAAAGTTAATGCAAAAATCTCGCAAACCTGACAAAGAAAGCGCGGAGGAAAGTGAGAAGACAGCGCTTCTGTCGGCGCTACAATATACGAATGGAAACAAGTCAGAAGCCGCTAAATTTTTAGAGATAGATCGGACAACCTTATGGCGCAAACTTAAAAAATACGGACTGGAATAACGTTGCATGTGCAACAACATGTATCATATTTTGCAACATATATGATAAGATAGTTTTACTTCTTCACTTACTTTAAGCTTGTTATTCTGAAAATTTATAATTGGCATTATTATTGCAATATAAAAATGATGAATCAGCTTATAAAGGAGAAGTAGAGATGAAACTTTATTCGGTAGGGGTTATTCCAGGTGACGGAATCGGTCCGGAAGTAATGGAGGAAGGGCTTAAAGCGCTTAAAGCGCTTGAGAAAATCCATGGTGGTGTGTCATTCGATATTCATTCATATAACTGGAACTGTGACTATTATAAGAAAAATGGAAGAATGATGCCGGAGAACGGGCTTGACATTCTGGCTGAGCATGATGTGATTTTGCTTGGTGCCATCGGTGCTCCAGGTGTCCCGGATCATATATCAGTGTGGGAGCTAATTCTTCCGATTCGCCGCCGCTTTCAACAATATGTCAATATGCGTCCGGCCAAATTGTTGCGTGGCATGGTAAGTCCTCTCAGATATAAAGAGCATGCTGATTTGGACTTTGTGATTGTTCGCGAGAATACAGAAGGTGAATATTCCGATATGGGGGGAAGACTTCATCGTGGAACCCCTTATGAAATAGCGGTACAGAATAATGTGTTTACTCGCTTTGGTACGGAGCGGATTATCCGTTATGCATTTTCACTCGCTGAAGAATCGGGCAAAAGTCGGATCATCGGAGCAACCAAATCGAACGGAATCAACCATTCGATGCCGTTCTGGGATGAAATATTCAAGGAAATCGGACAGCGCTATCCGCACATGGAAACGAACCTATATCATATTGATGCATTAGCTGCCTATTTCATCAGTAAACCGGAAACGTTCGATGTCGTTGTCGCGAGCAATTTGTTTGGCGATATTTTAACCGATTTAGGCGCCGCGATTGTCGGAGGGCTCGGCCTTGCCCCTTCCGGTAATATTAACCCGGAGAAAGAATACCCGTCCATGTTTGAGCCCATTCACGGTTCAGCACCGGATATTGCAGGCAAGGGAATTGCCAATCCGATCGCGCAAATATGGAGTATAAGCATGATGATGGATCATCTGGGGCATCGTGACCTTGGCCACTTGCTCCTGGAGACAATTGAAGATGTGCTTGAAGAAGGAAGTGTTCGTACACCGGATATTGGTGGGCGCGCAACTACTTCACAACTCGGAGACGCTATCATCAACAAGATGATAGGGAAAGCGTAGAGGAGGATGTACATATGGAAAACAACATGGCGACGAATACAGACATGTATCCACTGTATATCGGCGGAAAACGTATTGAAACCAACAAAACAATGCCTGTTTTTCATAAATATACGGGTGAACAAATCGCTTCTATCGCCTGGGCGGAACAGTGCCATGTAGAAGAAGCGGTAAGCTGCGCGCTACAAACATTCAAGGATAGTACACTCACTCCATATAAGCGGTATGAAATATTATTGAAAGCTTCATCCATTGCGGAAAAGAGAAGAGAAGAATTGGAGCGCTCGCTGTCCAGGGAGGTAGGTAAACCGCGCAAAGATGCGAAGGGAGAATTGGACCGTGTAATTAACACATTACGGTTGTCCGCAGAGGAAGCAAAACGCATCTCCGGTGAGATGGTTCCCCTTCATGCGACAGAAGGATCGGAGAGTCGTATGGGTTTCGCTATTCGTGTCCCGCGGGGCGTCATCGGTGCCATTACTCCGTTTAATTACCCGCTTTTGCTCAGTACGCATAAGGTTGCTCCGGCTATCGCTGCCGGAAATACCGTTGTGTTAAAGCCGGCTCCCAATACGCCGCTCGCATCCTTTCAATTAGTCGAAATTCTGGAAGAGGCAGGGCTGCCGCAAGGGCATGTCAACATTATTACAGGTGGCGCTGATGCAGGAGAGTGGATGCTTGACGATCCGCGTATTGCTATGTATACGTTTACAGGATCGGAAGCTGTCGGCGCCCGTATTAAGGAGAGAAGCGGGCTACGTCCTGTAACGCTAGAACTTGGCAATAATTCACCGAATATTGTGCACAGTGATGCGGACTTAGAAAAAGCGGCGGAAGCGATCGCAGCAAGGAGCTTCCACAATGCCGGACAGGCATGCATTGCTGTTCAGCGCATCCTCGTACAGAAGGATGTTCTACAGGATTTTACAGATAAATATCTTGCGCATGTTCGACAACTTGTGGTGGGAGATCCGGAAGACATGGCGACAGATGTCGGTCCAATGATCAGCGAGAAGGAAGCGATTCGGGCCGAAGAATGGGTACATGAGGCACTGGGCGAAGGTGCAGAGCTGCTATATGGAGGCAAAAGGGAAGGCGCCATTATGTATCCTACTGTACTCGCAAAGACCGGACCCGAAATGAAGGTGAATTGCCTTGAGGTATTCGCGCCGGTCGTTACCATATCGCCATACGAAACGATTGAAGAAGCATTTATGATAGCGAATGATTCGGCGTACGGACTGCAAGCCGGATTGTTCACTTCAGACTTACACATTGCTATGCAAGGGGTGCGTAAGCTTGAATACGGTGGAGTCATTATTAATGATGTTTCCACATACCGAAACGATGTGATGCCGTACGGAGGTATCAAAAACAGCGGTCTGGGCAAAGAAGGGCCGCGCTATGCGGTAGAAGAAATGACGGAACTGCGAATGGTCGTTCTGAATCTATAATTATGAGTGGAGGCGGATTGGATGCTGTTGGAAGGTAAAGTAGCCATCGTTACAGGAGGAGGTTCCGGGATGGGCCGGGCCGTTTCGCTATTATTTGCGGAACAGGGGGCGCATGTCGTGGTGGCGGATATCAATGAAGAGGCTGCACGGCAAACGGCAGACCATATTGGCTCCAGCGTTCTTCCGGTACAGGGTAATGTTGCAGAAGCGGAAGATGTGAAGCGGATGGTTGAACAGACCGTCGACAGGTTTGGTCGAATTGATATGCTTGTTAATAATGCCGGAGTGCCATTGGCATTTACCCCGATTGAAGAAACGGAAGATGATATATGGGATCGTATGATGGACGTGAATGCGAAATCGATTTTTTTAACCGCAAAGCATGTCGTTCCCCATATGAAAAAAAACGGCGGTGTTATCGTAAATACGGCTTCCATCGCAGGAATAAGGGCCAGACCGGGACTGCATGCGTACTGTGCATCGAAAGGGGCGGCCATTATGCTTACAAAAGCACTTGCCATCGAATTGGCGCCCTATAAGATTCGAGTGAATGCGATTAATCCTGGCCCTGCTGATACGCCAATGCTCAGCCGTTTTATGAACGGGGATGCCGAGCAAATCGAAAAGGACACGAAAGAGATTTTTATTAACAGCGTACCGCTTGGAACACTTATCGAAGCACAAGACATAGCCAATGCCGCACTGTATTTGTGCAGTGATCTGGCGGCAAAGGTTACCGGTGAAGTATTGAACGTGGACGGTGGCAGAGGAATCTAGCCCCTAGTGGCACATGCAGAAATAGTGAACCGAGCATCGGTTGTTGGCAGCAGAACAAAGAATATAGAGGAGCGTGAACATATGTCCATGGAACAAGTAGCATCCTATGTTGAGGAAAAAGAAGTCGTATCTTTAACCCAGCGTCTTATCCAGATTCCCAGCGTATATCGTCCGGGAATTCCGGATGGAAATGAAGAGAAAGTAGCCCGCTATGTTGTCGATTATTTACGGGAGACGGGCTTTTCCGTGCATTTTGAAGAAGTGGTGCCTGGACGTCCGAACGTTATCGCCATTTATGATAGCGGAAAGCCGGGAAAAACAATTTTGTTTGAAGGGCATACGGATGTAGTAACAGAAGGAGATCACGATCTGTGGAGCTATGATCCGTTCGGTGGCACGATACATGGTGGCCGTATTTATGGCCGAGGTTCCTGCGATACGAAAGGCAACCTGGCTGCAGCGATTTGTGCGGTAAAGGCGATTCAACGGTCCAAGCTTGACTTCAGCGGTAAAATTATTCTATGCATTCCTTGCGATGAAGAGGGAATGATGATAGGCATTAAGGAATTCATCCGCCGTGGTTGGGCAAATGGCGTAGATGGCGCAATTATTTGCGAGCCAGAGGAGAATCAGATCTGCATTACGCAAAAGGGGGCTATGCGTGCAATTATCAACGTATATGGCAAGATGGCGCACGGTGCAATGCCGCTTACTGGCATTAATCCAAATACACGGATGGCACGCATTGTTGTCGCACTCGACGAGTTGGAGAGAAAGGAAAAAGAAAGATTGGGTGAACATCCGATGCTAGGGTGGCCGAGCATTACTCCGACTATTCTTCGAGGACCGGTAAAAGGAGAGCCACAAATCAACGTTGTGCCGTCTCAGTGCATGACAACGCTGGATATCCGGACAGTACCTGGTCAGGAGCATGGAGAGCTGAGACAGCAGATGGAAGACATTCTGACCGAGTTGTCCCGTGAAGATAAGGATTTTAAAGCGACGCTTGAAGTCATCGAAGAGAGGCCATGGACGTTGACACCACAGGAAGATCCAATTGTGCGCGCAGTTGCCGAGTCGTACCGCTCCATTACGAAAAAAGATCCGATTTACAATGGAGTGCCGGGCGCGACAGACGGCACGTTTTTACACAAGGCTGGTATTCCGATCGTAACTACGGGAGCCGGAGACAGGCATATTCCCCATCATGCAGATGAGTATGTCGATATTGATGAGCTTGTGGAAACGACCCGTCTTTACGCTCTCTCTGCTCTTCATTTTTTGAAAAATGAATAAACATCCGTTTTACAAGCGATTTTATTGTTAAGACCGGGTGTATTGTGTACTATTTTATAAGAATGAGGGACATCTTCTTTCCTCTGTATTTTACCTTGCCATACTGGAAAGAAGATGTTCCTGTTTGTATTAAGAGAACAAATTCGAACATACGCTTGCTCTACTCATTATGTGGCAGTTATTGGGGGGAATATAATGAAGAACATTAAACTGTTGCTCTGGCTGCCTTTTGTAGGGATGCTGCTTTTTCTGCCGTTAGCGAACAGGGTAGAGCCCTATATACTGGGATTGCCTTTCCTTCTTTTCTGGATTGTAGCGTGGATGGTGCTATCCTCCATCATTTTAACGGTTATTTATCGATTCGATCCTGACAATAAGGGGAGCGATGTAGAATGAATATATCCCTACTAATCATTTTGATTTTTATGTGTCTCGCTCTGTATCTAGGCATACAAGCAAAACAGGGAAAGAAGATGAACATGGAGCAATGGGCCGTTGGTGGCCGTGGCTTCGGCACGTTGTTCATCTTTTTACTTATAGCCGGAGAAGTATATACAACCTTTACCTTCCTTGGTGGAAGTGGATGGGCGTATTCAAAAGGGGCAGCCGCTTATTATGTTCCGGCCTATATTTTTCTGGCGTACGTATTATCCTATTGGCTGGCACCGAAAATTTGGAGGTACGCGAAAGAAAATAAATTGCTGTCACAGCCCGACTTTTTTGCGACAAAATACAGAAGTCCTTACTTGGGCGTCCTCGTTGCCATTGTAGGCTGTCTAGCTCTTGTTCCGAATATCATTATTCAATTTAAAGGGCTAGGGATTATCGTCTCGCAAAGCTCATACGGAGCTATCTCTCAGACGACAGCCAGTTGCATTGGAGCTTTGGTCGTTACGATTTATGTCATGGTATCCGGTATTCACGGCTCTGCCTGGACTTCCGTTATTAAGGACTTCATGATTTTGATTGTTGTCGTCTTTTTGGGTTTATACATTCCGTTTCATTATTTTGGCGGGATTCAGCCTATGTTCGAAGCCGTTCATAATGTGAAGCCCGAGCTTCTTACATTGCCAGATCAGGGATTGAGTACTTCGTGGTTCATCTCGACTGTCCTGTTGAATGCGATAGGGTTTTATATCATGCCTACTTCCTTTATGGTCGTATTGACGGCAAAAGGTGAGAGAGCAATTCGCAAGAACGCAATTATTTTACCACTGTACACCATTCTGTTGCTATTCGTCTTCTTTATCGGTTATGCGGCTGTCGTGCAAATTCCTGGCCTGCAAGGCGGGGAAGGGGATCTGTCGCTATTAAAGCTTGCGACGCAAACATTCGATCCGTGGATTGTTGGCTTTATCGGAGCTGCCGGGTTATTAACGGCCCTTGTTCCGGCTTCCGTCATGCTCATGTCGACCTCGATCGGCTTAACGCAGAATCTATATAAGGTGCTTGTCCCATCAGCGACGGAAAAGCAGCTATCATTCACTTCCAAGGTGTTCATTTTTCTCTTATCAGCCATTTCTCTATATTTTACGGTAAATGGCAGTGATGCGCTTGCGATACTTAATATCATGTCGTACGGATTGATTATTCAGCTTGCCCCGACGTTGTTTTGCAGCCTTATCAAAAACAATTTTGTGAATAAGTATGGAGCATTTGCAGGAATTATTGCAGGAGAGCTTATGGTTTTATATATGACTGTAACCGAAAAGACGATAGGTACGTTATTGCCATATGCTCCGCAGGCCATCCAGGATATTAATACAGGATATATTGCACTTCTGATAAATATCATCGTCATGGTGGTGGTTAGCTTAGCCACTAAAAATGTAAAACTCAATGAGAAAACACCAAAGAGCCCTAGATTAGTTTTACATGAAAGCAAGAACAAGTAAATGAAGAGAGTTTGAGACAGGACAGGCCCGCTATACTATGGTAGCGAGCCTGTCTTTTTTATTTCTTGCAAAGCTCTAAAAGTATGGTACAATATGAGACGGCAAAGAACGGACCCGACTTTCTTAAGAGAAGAAAGTTAAACACTGAATGTATTTTACATAGTAACGGCATCGATTTTCTTGAGAGGAGAAGATCAATTCATAAAGAAAGAGAGGATTATTGTTTAGTTTGAATAACATAAAAACTTTATGGTTTTCTAACGTTAAGGGTGATGTGTTAGCAGGCATGACGGTAGCATTGGCGCTGATCCCAGAGGCGATTGCTTTCTCCATTATCGCAGGCGTAGATCCTATGGTGGGATTGTACGCATCCTTCTGCATGGCTGTTATTATTTCCTTTTTCGGTGGACGGACAGGAATGATTTCAGCGGCGACGGGGGCAATGGCATTAGTAATGGTGACTCTCGTGAAAGAACATGGACTGGAGTATTTATTAGCTGCCACGGTGCTCACCGGTATCATCCAGTTCTGTATGGGAATGCTCAAGCTGGGGAGATTCATTACATTCGTGCCACACTCCGTTGTGCTTGGATTTGTCAATGCGTTAGCGATTCTGATTTTCATGGCTCAACTGCCGCATTTTTACGGAGAATCATGGCAAATGTATGCGATGGTAGTAGGTACGCTTGCAATTATTTATATTTTACCGAGATTTACGAAAGCCGTGCCTTCCCCTTTGATTGCAATTATTGTTATGTCCATTATCGCCATCTATACGGGAGCGCAGGTTCGAACCGTCGGGGATATGGGAGAAATCACACGAGCGCTTCCGGTGTTTCATCTTCCCGCATTTCCAATCTCGTTTGAAAGCTTATTAATTATTCTTCCGTATTCTTTCACATTGGCTCTTGTAGGTATTCTGGAATCGCTCATGACGGCGACCATTCTTGATGAAATGACGGAAACGAAAAGCGATAAAAACAAAGAGGTAAAAGGCCAGGGAATCGCCAATATCGTAACAGGCTTCTTTGGCGGTATGGCTGGCTGTGCCATGATTGGACAATCGGTTATCAATGTGAAATCGGGCGGGAGAGGAAGACTTTCCACTTTTGTAGCAGGCGTGTTCCTCCTTTTCCTCATCATGGTATTGGGTGATGTTGTTAAGCAAATTCCGATGGCCGCTCTCGTTGGCGTTATGATTATGGTTTCTATTGGTACGTTTAATTGGCACTCATTGATGGAATTGCGAAAAGTCCCACGTAGCGATGCGCTGGTGATGATCGTGACCGTTGCGATTGTAGTAGCGACACACGATTTGGCTAAAGGGGTTATTGCTGGTGTTATTATTAGCGCATTAGTATTCGGCTGGAAAATGGCTCGATTACATGCGAAAACGGCTACCGAGGCTTCCGGGATGAAGAGCTACACGATTTCTGGACAATTGTTCTTTGGAACCATGACACACTTTGTGGATGTATTCGACTTTAATGGTGACCCGGACAACATCGTAATTGATTTTAGCCATTCACATATTTGGGATCATTCTGCTGTTACAGCCATTGCGAAAGTTGTGGATAAATATCAAAAAGTAGATAAGAAGGTTAAAATCGTTGGAATGAACGAGGAAAGTCAGCTCCTTGTCGAGCGCATCGGGCTTTCCGTGCCTTCGGGACAATAAAAGGAAACCTTGGCCATTGTTCTGGCCAAGGTTTCTTTACTGTGTGGAGTGTGTAGCGCAAAGAGCGAAAATGACCGGCAGCTGTCTTCTACCTTTAGGTAAGTGCTTTTCTTTTTCCTCTAATCAGTTCTCTTTCCTTGCCTCTCGTGTCTTTTCTTTCTTTTGATTTAATAAAGAATGACAGTACTACACCAATGGCGGATATGAATGCGGCAACTGTAAACGCCATATTTACACCGAAAATCATACCTTCTGCGCCTGCCTCTGGAGGAGTATTCAATGCACTGTTCGTCATAACCGTAATAAGAAGTGCCGTTCCGATTGAACCTGCTACTTGCCGCAGTGTATTGTTCATTGCCGTACCATGCGGTATTAATCTTTTAGGCAGTTCATTTAATCCTGCTGTCGTAACCGGCATCATAACCATTGCAATCCCTATCATTCGTATCGTATTCACCGTAGTTAAATAGGCGAACGACGTAGTAGAGGTCAAATCGGTAAACATAAAGGTTGTTACTGTTACAACCGTTAAACCAAGTATAGCTAACCACCTTGCTCCGACCTTATCAAAAATTCGTCCGGTGATCGGCGACATAAATCCTGTTAGAAGTGCTCCCGGTAAAAGCATCATTCCCGATTCCATTGCCGTAAAGTGATGCATATTCTGCATGTAAATCGGAAGGATAGTCGCTCCCCCGATCATGGATATGAAAACGACAATTCCGATTACGGTTGTAAGTGCGAAAACCCTGTATGTAAATACCCTGAATTCAAGCATGGGCTGAGGTAAAATAAACTGTCGCCATATAAACAAACCAAGTGAAAGGGCACCAACAAGCATGGTTATCAGTACTTCGCTACTTCCCCAACCGATGTTCCCTGCGCTGCTAAATCCGTACAATAAACCACCGAAGCCTAATGAGGATAAAACAACGGATAAAACGTCCAACTTAGGAAACGTCCGTTCAGTTACATTTTTTAACATGAAGTATGTAGCGATAAGGACAATCAGAGTAATCGGTAAAATAATAAAAAAGAGTATACGCCAGGGATAATAATCCACAATCCAACCAGAAAGAGTCGGACCGATTGCCGGAGCAAAGGCGATGACCAATCCGAACATCCCCATAGCCTTGCCACGTTCTTCGACAGGATAAATAATAAACAATACCGTTTGCATTAACGGCATTATAATTCCTGCACCAGCCGCTTGAACAACTCTGCCGAACAGTAAAACCGGATAGGTAGGTGCAATTCCACATATGAGTGTACCCAAAGCAAAAATGCCCATGGCGGAAAGAAACATCTGTCTTGTGGTAAACCGTTCAATTAAAAAAGCAGTAATGGGTATCATCACACCATTGACAAGCATAAAAGCGGTCGTTAACCATTGCGCCGTATTTGCAGAAAGGTGCAAATCCCTCATAATATGCGGCAAAGCTGTAGCTAACAACGTCTGATTGAGAATGGCTACGAATGCGCCTGAGATTAATACCATGACAAGAGGCAATTGGTTAAAATTTTGAGCGGACTGTTCTTGCGTAGTTTTCATTTTCATTCCCTCCTTTGCCGCGTTTTTTATGCCCTTATATCGATTTATTATTTGTTAATCTCAGATTTTTACACTGCTTCTATATACATCTGATTTGATACATCGGCAAATTCTTGTGGTGAGAGGAAAGAAAAGAAGGAAGGGCGGTGGGCTGGAACGGTCGGAAAAAGACACATTTGCCTTTCCTTCATAGGAATCATCACCTTTAAGACGTGTATGATTCTTTGTTTATACATTCCTGACAAGCTCCTGAAGCTGATCTTTAACGTTATCCTTACTTAATCCACCGTGATAACAAACCACCGTTTCAATGTCGAAGTCCAAACATTTTTTCAAGGAACGGAAGGCTGTGTCCATATCCGGGGTGGATTGTGGATGGGGTCCCTTCAAGGAGCCTTCTACACTAAACATGGCATCCCCAACAACCAGGGTTTTGCTTTTCTTCAAATAAAGACTAATATGTCCGGGCGTATGTCCGGGCGTAAAAATAACGTGAATCCCTCCACAATATGGAAGATCTTGGCCGTCTGCTAACGTTCTGTCTACTTTGGCCTTCGGAGGATTATCCAAAAAGGCTAGCACTTTCCGACGCTCATCTTCTGGAAGACCTTCCAATTGCCATGCCATACTATCGGGATTCCCTTTCATAAGAGGCAACTTTCCCTCGATATAGGGTTTATCCAACTCATGAGCGTATACCTCAATGCCCTCACCAGCTTCCTGCAGGATTTCGGGGAGACTACCGATGTGGTCAAGATCCTGATGTGTCAGAATAACGGCTTTCAATCTGTCCAAGGACACTCCAGCCTCGTTCATGGCCGCACGTATTTGCTCCAATTGCCCCGGAGTACCGGTATCGATCAGAATGGCGGTTTCATCGTCCCAAATCAGAGTGGGATTCAATTCTGCACGACTGCCGAAAGTTTCAATCTGTAATTCCAGCATTTCTACCCCATCCGAGATTTTCATCATGCATCTCTCCTTGTATACGATTTAGTACGTGACTTGTATCGATTGGCGATTCATCTAGAATTTGATAAATAATATATGAAAATCCCCCTTTCAAATGTTTGATTCCCTTGTTAATTTATAAACGAATAATGGGGTTGATAAGATACTGTAGTTTTACGATTTTAATAACGAATGTTTCTATCCACCCGTAAGTTACAAATAATTTAAATATTATGTCTATTATGGCGTGCAACATGTGAAGTGGTTTCTTATCAATGGCTATTTTTGAAAAAACTATTGAGGAAATTATTCATCAATAAGGGAAATTTGGATTGGAGGATCGTCCAGGCGGGGAACATGAAGCGTAACTTGCTGATGTGGGATTGTGTCATGTCTACTCGTTCGGTAAATCGTGTGGTGAAGGTTCCCAGACCCTGTTGTCCGATCTCCAATGCAATATCGCGAATGCCCAGATTCGTGCGTAACAATAAATCTTTTGCCTTTTGCAATTGGAGGGAACGGATTTTTATGAAAAATTAGGCTTATTCTGATTCACCGTACAGGCACACGATAGGCTATTATCACATAGGTTGAAGATAAGGCGAAAATCATCTGGGGGTGACCGTAATGGCAGGCTTGCTAGCGGTAGTAACGATGTTTTTCAAGGATCTCATGCTGTTTGTGTCGTACATCAAAAATAATGCATTTCCGCAGCCGTTGAGTGAAGAGGAAGAGAACAAGTATCTGGATCTGATGGCGGAGGGGAATAAGTATGCACGGAATATGCTGATTGAGCATAATCTTCGACTGGTGGCACATATTGTTAAGAGATTGTAAACACAGCCCAATGTCAAAACAGCGCAGCAAGTATCGTGATTTCATCGAGTTTTCAATTGAGGCGGCTAAGCAGGAATAATGAGAAGATGATTGTTGAGAAACCGGATTGGCGATTGAGTCTTGGGTAATATGATGTGTTTTGAAAAGGGACAAGCCTGCTGGAAGAAGTTTCTCGGCAGGCTTTTTCTGTGAAGATAAGAATCAGTATTAAAGTTTGCTGTTGATTTTTCAGCGATAAAAAGACGGGTATTATTTATCCTTGTTATTGAACTAACGATTTCCGTTAGTGTAAAAACGGGGACACTATTATTTAATAAAACTTTGCAAGACAGTCACATCATTTGCGTATATTTGTTCATCAGATGCATTAAAAATTAAATTATTATACATTGTTACCCCATTTTCTTGAACATCGAATATAGACTGATCGCTGTTATGATTGTTTGAATTTGTTATTAGTAAAGCTAACGATGGGGAGAGTGGGTAGTATAGTTCAAGTTCTTTTGCTTCTTCATAGACAGAATAGTCCGCAAATGTATTGATTACTGGTTGATCACCTGTTATGAAGGGAACGGGACTAATATTTCTTAGCATCAGAACACGAAAAGTACTACTCGAGCTAAGAGCAATAGCAAGATTTGTAGCAAGTATAAAATAGAGTACACTCCAAATATTTTGAATAAGAGTAGGAGATATAGGCAACGAACCCGACGCAAAGGATTTGAGTACGTTATTCTTTATCATGTTGGTTCTGAAATACTGTAAACATAAGAAAAACATAAAATCAAATTTTCCATTTTCACTTTTAAGAAAATCGATATTGCCACTTTTTAGGGAATCTAAATACGGCAGAGTTGCTTCTTCTATTTCACTATGAAAATCCTCTACAAGGTTATTCATAATCAAATCCAGTTTTAATTCTTTTTCATCATCCCACTTTCCTGCATGTTCTAAAAGCTCTTTCTGTCTGAATACGCTTGTAAACATATTTATCCAATTTTTATTTATCTGTTGAATTTCTTCAGTCCAATAATCCATGATAAAGCCTTGTTCAATAATCGATATTTCATGTCGGCTAATATTTCTTAGTCTATAAAAATCTCGAGCTTTGGCAATATTCTTTGGATTTACTGGAAATAACTTATTATTTCTCAAACAAAATAAATTTCCTGAATCATCAGTCCATGAGGTTAGGTAATATCTCCAGACATAATGCTGTCCTCGTTTTTTCTCCATTTCGGTTCAACTCTTTCATTATTTAGATGAAATCATGAAAATAAAAAAGAATATCTACAAGAAATCTTTATTATTATACATTATTCTTCCACTATCGTGCCCGTTGAATAAGGAAAAATCAGAAATATAAAAGAGGCAACCATCTATAGCCATGTATAGTGGTTGCCCCTTTTACTTCGAGTCCTATTTTATAAAGCATTCAAATTATTGATGGATCATACTTTCAGTTTGGACAAGCATGAAGTAAAGACTTTGTAAACAATACCCTATGTCAAAATAACGTAGCGAGTATTATAATTTCATCGAGTTTTCGTTTGAAACGGTTGAGCAGAAATAACGAGAAGACGTTCGTTCGTAGAAAAGAAAAACCGATGATTAAACTTAGGATAAGAAAAAGATATGTATTTTTGAGATTCATATGGGTTAGCTAATTTTAAAAAGGATAAACCTGCTAAAATTTTAGCAGGTTTGTAAAAGAGATAGTTACAGGGCTCATTTTATAAATAACTATCATTGTATGTAATGCTTGTATAAATGCTTAATTATCTAAGGGATGTTTACTTAAATGTCGATTAAGTATGGATGAAATTTCCTTGAAGTGTCGATCTGATGTATCTGGGAGCCCCTCACTTTTTCTTACTAATAAACCCATATCTTTAAAAATAGATAGACTTTTTTCATAGTCCTCAAAGATGTAGTTAATTAATTCCATAATTTCAGCAGAAGACTTTTTTGATTGATCAGCTAATTTTCTTATTTCTTCTGCTACAACAGAAAAACCTTTACCATTTTCTCCAGCCCTTGACGCTTCGATAGAAGCATTTAAAGCTAATAAATTAGTTTGATTGGATATTTCAGTTATTGTATTAGCAAAATTTCTAATTTCTTTTGTTTTATTACCTAAATTAGTCATTGACATGTTTAGTTTATCTGTTAAAGAGTTGATTGATTTTATCTCAGTAAGAAATTGCTCTACATTATTTTGATATTTTTCTGATAAATCTTTACTGATTTTTAGGATTTCCTCCTTGGTAACCGCAATTTCATTACTGGTTAAAGTATCGTTATTTGTTTTAACGAGAAGATCTTTAACTACAATAGAAGGATTGGGGAATTTTTCTTCTTTTTTATTAATATTAGAAGAAGTAAGTTCCACTATTGTTTTAGAACTTTCAGCGATAGATGTAAGTTGTAAATTTAATAGTTGAATCGTATTGATTAGATTATTTATATCATTTTTATTAAGATTGTCTTCTTGCTCTGAAGTTTCTATAAACAATTGGTCAATTTCTTCTGATTCGATTTTTTCATCCTGATCTAAAATAATCAATTGCTCGATTTCTGAACCATTAATGTATATCTCTCGATGGTCATCTTTTCTTTTCAATATATATTCACTGTCTTTAGTAATAAGCAGTAAATTTGCTTGCAGTTTTGCTCCATTTTTCAGTTTTATTGCTATATTTTTCATTTTATTTGATTTTAAGAAAAAACTTACACTGGATATAGACATTATTAAAGAGAGAATGCAGGAAATAGCCATAAAAAATATATCTACAGGGTTTGTAATTTTTTTGTATACCAATGTAAAGAAAATAAATAAGAATAGTAGTATAAGGAATAATAAAATTACTTCTATAACTGAGTAGATTTTTCTTAATTTTTCTTTATTCTTTAATCGTATACGAATACGCAATAAAAGCACTAAAAATAAAAGAAGTATAGTACTGATGAGCACAAGATTTTCATTACTGTTATCTCCGAAAAAGAAAATTAAAAGAACTTCAACTAAGCATGTTAAAGTAATTATAATGGGGAGTTTTTTACCATTTAAAAATTCATCTTTAATTTCTTCATATTTTGTAGTTCTTACCATGTTTTCACTTGAAAATATTCCTAAGGCAACGATTAAACCTGTTACATAAATAATAATCTGAACTAGAGAAGCGAGTTCTTTCCAATACTTGAACCCTAAAAATTCGTCCATTTACATCACCCTTTCTCCGCAATAAATACAACGATTCTATTGTAATGTTTTTCTGATTCTTTAGCATTAATTAAATAGTAAAATATACTTATAATATTCTCGATAACATTAGATATCAAAAGAAATATATTATTATCATAATTTTGTTAAGCGGATTTATATTATTTTTTTTACAATTTATAGAATGTGATCTAAACTGCTGGAATCTAGATGCAGAGCAAGCTTGATAAAAGTAAGAAGGTTCAGGGGTAACAATAATGTAAATCAAACAATGCAGCTGCATTTTTAGTTTACTTAATGTATAATCTAGATAAAGGAAAAACTAAGAACGTATATTCTTATTAAGGGTGAATATTGATGAAGTTTAGAAAAGGAGAACTGTTCTGCGGTCCAGGTGGCTTAGCGTTAGGTGCAAAAGAAGCTAAATATATGCATCCTGAGACAGGAGAAGTTTTTGAGTTTGAACATGCATGGGCGAATGACATTGATGAATGGGCCTGCGAAACATTTAGAACGAACATCTGTCCGGACAGACCTGATTCTGTAGTCTGCGGAGACGTCCGGGAGCTTGATATTAAATCATTAGGAGAGAAATTTGGTGAGATCGATGCCTTTACATTTGGCTTTCCCTGCAACGACTACAGCATTGTAGGAGAGCATAAAGGAATGGAAGGAAACTATGGACCGCTGTATTCTTATGGAGTAAAGATTTTAAATGAGTACAATCCGTTGGTATTTATTGCTGAGAACGTTGGGGGCTTGCAGAGCGCAAATGAGGGGAAAGCATTTCTCGGCATTCTAAATGACTTAGCCAGCGCCGGAAAATATGGATACAAACTGGTACCTCATCTTTATAAGTTTGAAGAGTATGGTGTTCCGCAACGGCGCCATCGAATTATCATTGTAGGTATCAGAAAGGACCAGGATGTTGCATTTAGAGTTCCTGAACCGACCCATAAAGAAAAGTACAGGACAGCCAGTGAAGCACTAGCAGACATTCCTGAAGATGCGCTAAATCATGAGTTTACCCGTCATAAGAAAAAAGTGGTAGAGATGCTTAATCATATTGCTCCTGGAGGAAATGCATGGAGTGAGAGTATTCCAGAGGAACTCCGCTTAAATGTGAAAAAAGTGCGCATGAGCCAGATTTACAGACGACTTCATCCAGACCAGCCATCCTATACAGTTACAGGTTCTGGAGGCGGTGGTACACACGGCTACCATTGGGAGGAGCCGAGGGCGCTTACCAACCGGGAGCGTGCTCGCTTACAGACTTTCCCAGATGACTATGAGTTCATCGGTAAAAAAGAGATGGTAAGAAAGCAGATCGGTATGGCCGTTCCGCCGGATGGAGCCAAAATAATTTTGGAAGCTGTACTTAAAACCTTCGCTCGGATCGAATATCCAAGTATTAATTCAAAATGGGATTTCGAAAGCGTGAGCGCCGAGCAGGTTATTGAAGAGGTACAGGAAATTATGTAGCAAAAGCCCGAGAAGCTGTTATCTTCTCGGGCTTTTGCATGATATACGAGTAGAGATTCCTTATTTTTTATTTTAGCTTCTGAAATCCATATAGTATAAATAATCTTGAATTTTATAAACACGAACGTACGTCCTTCCATACTCCAGCAGATCCTCTATAGTCACCATAAAACCGAGAGGAAGGTTAAGTCGCTGTCTGAAATATATACCTAAAATACTGTTATTGTCACAAGTTTCGATTGCTTTATTATTGTCTTGTGCCATCACACAGGTGAACTCTTCTCCATCGTCTGTAAGAATAGTGAATCGGGTTCCCCGTGGTGGGAAAAATCCGGGGTTATTTTGATGAGTATCTAGATGGACAGGAATGTAGGCTTGGTTTGATTCTCGATTATATTCTGGCCTTTGTCCCCAATTAAGGCCGCTTCTAACAGCAACTTCGAATGGATTTGTTTTTTTCGTCAGTGGAAGATCAACAAAAGGATAAACACTTAAATCAAACGTGATACTCATCAAAAATTCCTCCCTTAGTATTTAGCTTCTTTCAGCATCTCTCCCAGCGTTTTGTAGCCCCGGTTTTGGACAGCGCGTATAAACAGATTCACACGTTCGTTTTCGGGAATATCGTTCTCTAAGCAGTAATCAAGAAATCCAAGCAATACTTTAGCGCTGAGCATTAGTCCTTTTATGTCTCTGCTAGAAGTGTGTTCCTGTACTTTATTGCTGATTTTTTCAAGATTTTTTTCGCCAGAAAAGTCAGCAGCGGTTACATATCCAAAAAACTGTACATTAAGCCCCTTGTATCCCTGATAGTTCGGTATATACTCGGATGCCATATGCGATGTCAGTGAGGCAGAAAGAGCAAACTTTTGCCGGTAGTTCTTGGCATCAATAATACCGCACTGCCTATCGCCATACTTCACCATGATCTCAATTTCTGTTCGCTCCATGGATGCAGGTTTGGGCCGCATTTCAACGTCAAAACCGATCGCTTTGAGCACTTCCCCTGTTTTGTCTTCGAATCGGAGATTGTCTTCTTCATACAGATAACTCTCTACGAACTCTGTATTCAGTCCGCTGAAGGCTACCTGACTTTCTTTTAATTCGAATGCATACTTTTGAGCTTCACGCGGACCGACCTCTTCTGCGAGGATTCTCTCCAGTTCTTCCTGCGGCAAAGCAGCGGGATTGGGATACGCGTTCATGATTTCGTTTATTTTTCTCAGTCTCTTTGCTGCATTTGTCGCTTGTCCTTTTCCGCTATTACGGCTCGCCTTGTAGCTTTCGACATCAAGACCATTGTTTTCTGCCATCCGTTCTAGGGAAATTTTGTATCGGTTGTTGAAGGGATACCGTGCCTCCAGCTCCTCCAACTCCTGGCTAAGCTTCTGATTTTCTTCTGGATTTACCCTCAGGGATTGACCGCGAATGTACTCAACCATTCCTGTGGCGTCGCAGATTAGCATAAAGGTATGGGCAACATCAGAGTGAGCAGTCTCAAAATCGCGCGCCCCTTTATCTGTTCGCTCACGATGGTCATATTGAGCAGCGATGTCTGCTTTCATTTCTAGTCTTTCAGCAGAAGAAGCAACGCGAAATGCTTTGATTTTTGCTGTAATCTCTGACAACTGGCTGTCCTTTGATGCTGTTAGCGCAAAGAAAGTAATTTCTTCTTTCGTGACGTGGTAGGCCAGCTCCTCTTGATTTACTAGGCGGATCAGGAACCGGGCTGGACGAATACGGAAAGATTCATCAAATTTTGGCCGGAATCCGGCCTCCAGAAAATAGGCATTCGGAATCTGAAGAGTGAGAATCTGTTTTTTAACGTTGTCGAATACTTTGTGCCTTTTTAACAGTGCTTCTCCGACTTTGGTCGGTACAAGGTAGCCCTCTTCGTTTGTATAGCAGTAGGCAAATGTCTTCAGCATTGCGGCCCATGTTCGTCCACCAGAGCCATCATTACTGATGTTTGGACGCTTTACCTCAGCATCGGCCAGCGCCTGCTCATATGCGAGATGTGCTGTGCGGTTTCCGGACCACTTTACTGTGAAGCCGTTTGTTGCTTTCTGCAGAGCCAGAAGGGCTTCCCTGTGAAACTTTGGATCACGCTCCGGTCTTGTAATAAACCAGACTTTTCTTTCTGTCATATCTACTCCTCCTGATGATTGATTTCATAGATGATTTCTTTATAAACTTCTTTTTCCTGCATAGAGGCTTCTCCGTTTTTGGTAAGAATGTTGATATACACCTGCAGGTCGGATAAGCTCTTTTTTGAAGCCTTAGAGAGTTCGCCATTTTCTGCAAGCTCATAAATAAGAGAAAGTACTTTTTGAACCTCTTGATCAAAAAAAGAGTCAAGAGGGGGAACTGGCTCTTTTACCTTGTTCTTTTCAGCAAGGAGATGGCAGCTAAACCAGTAGCGAAGAAAGGTTGAAAGATAGGGATCTTCGCCTGCTCGTGTTTTGCTGAATGCATTGTCTGGTTTTCCTGCTGTTCGGCTCAGCTCTAAAATGGGAATTCTATTAGTATCAATATACTTTGAGAATTTTTGTATGAAAATCATGGATGCTGTCTTGCCGAGAAGCTTCTGTAGATGTTTTACCTTTTCCATAATCGCTCCTTTTTTCCATGTATATCCTGATTATAAAAAACTTATCTGCAGGGAAAAATTCCTTATAAGGTAATTAATAATGCAAATATACATTTTTTAAAGAATATATAGGAGAAAATATAATGATAGAGCAAAAGGGTTCATTTTGGAATGAGATTTTAAACTGGAGTCAGGAACATGGAAGGGACTTTCCGTGGCGAAGAACAAATAACGCTTTTCATGTGCTGATTGCCGAATTCCTGCTTCAGCAGACGAACGTCCGTAAGGTAGAGGAGGTTTATCAGGAAATTTTAGAGACCTATCCAACTCCTGGACAACTGGCAGACGCTGATATTTCTGAATTGGAGCGCATTATTGCACCCATTGGACTTATTTACCGTGCCGCACGCCTAAAGAAAGCAGCGGGCATAATATATCACGAGCACAGCGGGAAGGTGCCTGATAATGAAAAGGAACTGAAACAGCTACCCGGCGTTGGTGACTACATTGTAAATGCAGTTCTGTGCTATGGTTTGGGGAAACCAATGGTACCAATTGATACAAATGTGATTCGCCTGTTCTCCCGCTATTTCGGCTATCAGTCTGCCAAAAAACGGCCTCATACAGACAGAGAGTTGGCTGTGAAAATTCGAAAGCACTACAGACGATTTAGCGATACAAGAGCTGCAAATCTGGCCGTGCTTGATTTTGCGGCGCATATCTGTACAGCAAGAAATCCTAAGCATGAAACATGCCCGATTAGGCATACTTGTTTTTATTATAATGAAGAAGTAAAGGCAAAAAGTTTTTACTGATACTGAATCATTTGTTTAAATAAGGAAACCTTATTGTTGAAATATAAACCATGACTTTTTATCTTTTAAAACAGTCTGTTATTTATAGCCCCTTAAATGTTCTCTTCTTCTAAAGGATAGCTCTGTCTAAAATCAAATGAAATTCATGCGAAAGCCTAAATAACAAGTCTATAGAAATCCATACGTCTTTTTTAAACAAATGCCATATTTGCAACAAAACCGATATTTTTATTTCCTTCGTAATGGCTAGATTTTATAGTTTGTAAATGTTCTTAAATATTTTACGGACGTTCGTTTTGATTGATGTACATTACGAATGATTTTTGTATAGTAGCTGAATACTGATTTGTAAAAGTCAAAAGAAGTTGTTAAAAGTGAGTAATATTGGTATATTTAAAATTAACTTCAGCAATGTTGCCTCATATCAAATGAGGTGAGGGTTATCTCCTAGCCCAGAAGGTTATTCCCCATAATCAATTCATGTTCCAAAAAACATGTTTGTTGTGATTGTGATTTTTAAACAATCATAAATTACACGTAGAACGTGGAAAAGCGAAGTACTATTGTACATTCGCTTAAAAGATAAATTACACTGGAGGCAAGTACCTTATCGTAGTGGAAACCATTTGATGACGAAGCTGCCTCTGAATAATAGAAATGTCGCTTCCTGCTTTTTGCATAAGATAAGCCATTGTATGACGAAATGTATACACGGTTACAGGTCTTTCAATACCAGCCCTTTCGCTAATTTTTTTGATTAACTTATTAATTCCATCATCAGTGAAAGGTTTTTGGTTTTGAAAAAATACCTGCGTGTTTCCTTTCTCAACCCAGGCTTGAAATGTTGGATGAGAAAGATACCGTCGTAAATCATCACAGAGCGAGTTGCTGATATATACAACATTCGCTGATGTTTTTTGCCCTTCATCTACATAGATTACTTTCCTTTCCAGGTCGATTTGGTACATAGTGAGTGAAATAACTTCCCGTGTACGCAGACCTGTAATGAGCAGGAGATGGAGTAATACGTGATACTGACGAAAAAATGGGTCGAGGATTACCGCTGCTTGTAGCATACGTTTACATTGTTCTTCAGACAGTGAACGGTCAATAATTTTTCGTTCATAATATGGATTTGGATAGTAGGCAACAGGATTATGTTGAATCATACGCATATCATACAAAAATCCAAAGAAATTTCGGAGATATACAATGTTATCGTACAGCATATGGTTTGAAGCACCCAGTTCTTCTCGTAGATAGACGATATATTGATCAATAAAATTTTCATTAATTGGTGCGTACTCATCTGAAGGTTCGTAGTAATAAAATTTGTCAAAATTGAGCGTTCCCGTGTAACCACACTGTATAATGAACTTTTCGAACTTTTTCAGTTCGCGTGTATAGGTTCGTATGGAACTCTCTTTGAGGGTACTATAACTTTTCCATTTTTGATAATAGGCTGAATCCAGCAAAATATGCTTCATGTAGTTTACTCCTTCCCTATACTTACATATTAACCGAAGCAAATGGATGGCGCTCGATAGCTCTCTTCAAATGTTCGTCGAACAACTTCAAATATACAGCAGTAGAATTTATTGAATCATGGCCCAGGAGTTTACTGAGTGTATAAATATCAATACCTTCTTCAAGAGCATACACAGCGAAGCAGTGGCGAAAAGTATGGGTGCTGTAGCGCTTTTTCTGGTCTTCTGGAATGGATTTTGTCTGCTTAATGAGTTTGGTAATCATATGTTGAACGGTTCGTCTTTGAATGGCTGTTTGACCATTATCGTTGGAAAAAACGTATAGCTTACTAAATTCCGCTTCCGTTAATTCTTCTTTGAGACAAGCATACTTAAAGTAGATATACTCTAAGAGGATGAATAGTGCATGTTGATTGATCATTCGCTCTCTTTTGGTGCTTTTTCCCTTAGCTATAACCTTTATGGTTTGGCGTACGGGTTCTATATCTCCGATTTGCAGATTACATAGCTCATTGAGCCGAATTCCAGAACCAAGAAAAGTCCAAATGATAACATGATCTCTCTGACCAGTTCGCTGCAATTGAGAACGCTTGATTAATTCTCCTAATTGTTCACGCGTAAATGCTCGTGGTAGATAATCTTCAGACCAAGTAATCTTCAAAATACCTTTTAAGTCAGTGATATCCATCATCCAGAAGTGACGAAAAGTAGTTTTGAAAAATGTTCGGAGAAATGCACTCTTTTTTGATCGAGTGTTTGAATTTTGGCATGCAGAAAGATATTCAACAAGCAGCGAAGGTTCAGCTGTCTGTTCTAGCATAGAGTCTTTCCCGAGCTTTGCAAAAATAAAGTTTTGAAACAAGCCGAGTTCATATAAATAAGTTTCTTGAGAAGTTTTGCTTAGACCAAGAAACTTTGAACATGTGATAAAAAATTCGCAGGCTTGCTCAAACGCTATCTCTTCTTTTTGAGATTCCAGAGTAGGAGATGAGAGACCAGCTTCTTTCAAGGCTTTTTCAAGAAGCTCTGGTCCATATGTTGCTATGATAGATTGAATATCAGCGTGTAATGATTGAAGTGGAGACTGACTTTTGGTAATAGGCATTATTTTTCCTCCCTGGTTTTAAAATATAATTGGTTGATGGCCATTCGAAGAACTTTTTCTTCTCTGTGAATATACAAACTGGTGCTTTCAGGACGTTCGTGGCGAGCTAAATACATAATGACCTGTGGGGTATATTGATTCTGCTCTGATAGTCGGGTGATAAAAGTATGACGAAACAGATACAGACCTCCAGGATATTCATTCCAGCTTGCTATAAGCTTAAACAGTGTATAAAAATCAAGAAGTTTATTTTTGAAGTTTTTTGGATTCGAATGGAAAACGAACCCCTTTTGATCTGTAGGAGTTAACTCTTTAAATTGTGCTGTGAGAACCGCAGGAAGAGGTAGAAGAGTAGCTTTCCCTTTTCCTAAAACAGAAATTTTTTGAGTTTCTAAGTTTATGTCTTTCCACTTCAGCTCACTCATTTCTTGAGGTCGAAAGCCTAAAAATAGCATCAGGGAGAATGCAAGCCTATACAATTTTGGATTTGGTGAGTATATATCGGATATTTCTAGCAAATGACTGATTTCCATGTCAGATGGAATTTTACGATATACATACTTGTCAAATTCAATGCCATTTACTTGCTCGGCAATGTCGTGAATTGTGAGCTTCATTTGATGCATTCGCGCAAAAAGTGCACGTACGGTATAAAATACATCACTTGCATAGCGCTGAGAGATTTCTTCTCTTTGAACTTTCCGAATAAGATGATGTCGAAATTCTACTAAATGCTCGGAAGTAATTTTAAATAGAGGTAGAAAATTTAAGTTATAGTCACTGAATTCTGTAAAAGTGTTTTTTAACCATATCAAGAACTTTGTATAATGACGATTGTTTTTGAGCATAGTAGACTCGGTAATACCATATTTCTTTGCTGACTTATTGCATGCTGTGATCGTCGGGTGATCTATTACAAAGTTTTTGGTAGAATGGGAGCAATGTATAAAATCAGACAGCTCTAACTTTGGAAAAAATAAGGTGAACATTTTGCTGAGCAGTTTAAACTTTTTTGGAGTAATATGGGTCTGTTTAGCAAAGGAAATGAATGTTTCTTTTTGAGTTAACATTTCCTTTTGAATTTGCTGAATACTAACATGAGACATAAGTGCGACATACTGTAAAAACTTTATGATAAACTTATAGTTATCATAAAACCCAAAAGGATGCTTGTTCTTTTGTGAAGCCAAGAAGGCATAGAGTTCTTTGACAGTTATTTTTTCTTTTGCAAGATTGTCAAGAATCCATTCGTTGATGGCTTGTGGTCCTTTATATTCTTGTATATTACTGCTGTTTATGTTGAACAAAGTACTCACATGTTTCACCAAACTTTCCAGAGTAACTGTTTTAATGTCAAAAGTGTAACCAGTTTGAGGCGGTGCTATACAATTTGCGGAAAAATATGTCACAGAAGAAGCATTCTGTGTAATTTTTTTCCTGTTTTCTGTCGAGCTGTTTCCGTCAACTGTATTAAGCTTTTGGATAGAAGAGGAACGTTTTTTCATTGTCTTCTCCTTTTTAGTTCAGGATTTAATCCATATTGTTGAGTGAGTTAGGTCTATATCTTCGTACTAGTACGAAGAATATAGGCCTTTTTTATGTATTCATTATTCTGTTCTTGTTTTGCTGTACATTATAAAAAATCCTATATGTTGTATTAATAAATAGCCATTTATAAGCATTTTTCAAGAAAAAAACAAGAAAACCCCTACATATAGGATTTTCAAGAAAAAAACAAATGAGTTTTTTAAAATTAAAATAGGTGATCTGTATGTTCGATATAACTGACTTACTTCAAAATGATGAAGATCCTGGACAAGACATCATGATCAAACTGAGGTGGGCCAGAGAATGGGCCCTAAATAGAAATTTAAAGATAGAGGATTTTAATAAGAACCATGGGTGGAACTTAAATGAATGGAGGGAGGCTAAGTATATCAGTCGGGATATTATTTTTAAAGACAGTTTGTTAATACGTATTCCGGCTTTATATAGAAGAAACTTCTTAGCATATGATCATGGGTTTACGAAAAAAGAGTTAGCCAATGTAATAGACGAATCGGAAAATAAAATAGGAGATTTGCTCAATATAAAAAGAGAACGTACACCGAGGGATGGAACATTTGAGAAGATGGCCATTGCTTTAGATGTTCCGTTGCCGTATTTAAAAATTGATAATTATGATAGACTTGAAAACGATGAATTCATAGAATATGAGCATGTAGCTGAAAGAAAAAAACTTGAGCAGTTGAGTTCTATCTTTCATGATAAGTTGGAAGGAAGGAATGTTAGGGGATTTGTTATAATTAACGAATCAAACTACATGATTAATGAAGAAAGGCTATATGCTCGTTTCGAAACAAATGATGTATATTACAGGTTGGAATTTTTTGTGAGGAGAAATTGTGGTATTCATGATGCCATGAATCTTCGGAAGCAATTTAAGCAGAGAGTAGATTACATGATTTTTACTCCCGCAACATTGCGTAAAAATTACTTAAAGTTAATTTTTACAGGCTCTTACACGAAGGATGCGAAAAAGTTCCAAAAATATATTGATGAGATGAAGAAAAGAAAGTATACACGGGTAGTGGATACAACGGGAGAATATATAAGAGCATTTAATCAATAAATCCTACAACTTATGGGATTTCTGAAATAACATAATAACGATTGTAAACCCTCCTTATTAAATCTGGAGGGTTTATTTTTTTGTGTACCTTAGCTAATAGGACATAGTTTGCGGTGAATAAGTATGTATCAAAGGAGGGGAAGCATATGAAAAAAAATCATTCTTTTACATTTACATATGTTTTCCTTGAACCCGATAAACAGGTTGTTAGTGATAAGCCGGTAGCGCTTGATGCTAAGCAGGCTGTAATCGACTACATTATTAAAAAGATTATTCTGGAAGGTGAGTCTAAACGTTTGCGCTAGTTCAAACCTGTCAATAATTAATCAAGAACAAATGTTCTTGTTATATATGGAGGGATGAACATGTATACAGCGATTTATATACGTGTGTCAACAGGAATGCAGGCGACGG
Source organism: Aneurinibacillus migulanus (assembly GCF_001274715.1). Taxonomy (GTDB): domain Bacteria; phylum Bacillota; class Bacilli; order Aneurinibacillales; family Aneurinibacillaceae; genus Aneurinibacillus; species Aneurinibacillus migulanus. The sequence goes on from NZ_LGUG01000004.1 coordinate 982,583, forward strand.
AAGGAACCGGTTTAGAAGGGCAGTATGAAGCGTGCCTGAAAAAAGCACAGGAATTCTTGGTGTCTGCATCAGCCATTAAGTTATATAAAGAAGATGGGTTTACCGGTGAAGATATTAGTCGGCCAGCGATGAATGAACTACGGAGCGATGTAAGTGCGGGTAGAATTGAGCGTGTCATTATCACTCACCCTGACCGGCTTACCCGTGATTTAACAGATAAGCTCATCTTGTGTCGGGAGTTTGAAAAAAGCAATGTTGAGCTTGTTTTTGTGGATACGGAATATCGAAACACGCCAGAAGGACAGTTGTTCTTTAATCTGATGAGTTCGATTGCGCAGTATGAATTATCATTAATTAAAAAACGTACTGTGCGTGGGCGACTGAAAGCTGTGGAGAAAGATAAGAAAATCATGCCAATGCGGGTAGCTCCATACGGTTTTAACATGGTGAACAATAAGCTTCTAGTTAACGAAGAAGAAGCGGAGTTTGTCAAAAAGGTATATCACTGGTATGTGTATGAAGGGCTGACGCTGCGGGAAATTGGAGAGAGACTGTTTACGCTTGGAGCTGAACCGAAGCGGGCGGAAAGTAGGAACTGGGGTGCAAGCTCAATCCGAAGGATATTGACATCAGAAATATATATTGGAAAGTACTATTACAACCGACGTCAGACTAGCAAGGTAAAGGGGGAGAAAACGAAGTCCGGATCTCCCCGGAAAACATACAGCTTCCGAGATAAAAGTGAATGGATTATGCTGGATGTTCCGCCAATTATCGATGAGCAGCTTTTTGAATTGGCGCAGCGGCAGAGAGAAGTGAATACGAAGAAATCAGGAAATGTAAAATACGAGTATTTATTGAAATCGCTTATTCGCTGCGGCCATTGCGGACGGATGTGGCAGTCGACTACGTATTCGGGTCGTGTGGATAAACAGACAGGTAAGCGAATGAAATATATGTGCTATCGATGTCCGAACCTTTTTCCGAAAAAGTATGGTGAGGGTGTGGAGAAGTGTTGTACAAAATCACTTCGAGCGGAAGAACTGGATCGGTATATATGGGGCCTTATTCTTGAAACGATTTCGAATCCGGATGACTATATTCAGCGTATAACTAGACAGTCAGGAGATATTCTGGAGAATTTGCTCAGTACGGCATCGCTTCTGCAAAAGCAGGTAGAGCAGAAGGAGAAGGAAAAAGAGAAGATCAAAACGATGTTTAAGCGAGAAGTCATTGACGAAAAAGAAATGGTGGATGAAATGCAGAAAATAAACACCGCTATGAGAACGATACAGGCTGAGTTGGAGAAGTATGAGGAGCAGGTGGTTCTTCATAAAGAGAAGGAAATGTCAGCTGACAGAATAAAGGAAATTGCCCAGCTAATTAATCAATTTGTTGATAATGAGGGTAGAGATCTTACTTTTGATGAGAAACGTACAATTGTGGAAGCACTTGTAGATGAGATCATAATTCGATTTAATGATAACAGTGTTGAGGTTACAGCAGTAGGGGCGCTGGATGAATTAAAGCGTCAACGACTGCTTCAGCATTGCCATGACGTCGGTTCGGGTTTATATCACCAAGAAATTTGAAAACACCGGAGAAGATAGCGAAGATCTCATATCCATCGGGACCATCGGTTTGATTAAAGCGATCGAGAGCTACAAGAAAAACAAAGGGACTAAGTTGGCTACATATGCCGCTCGGTGCATAGAAAATGAGACTCTAATGTCAACAGTAGTGCATAGAAAGGTGTGGTTATCCACAGTCTTTTTTATTATACACATATTAAATAATTAATTATTGTGAATAGTGTGAATAAAATGTTAATAACTTGTGTATAAGTGCAGAGCATATCTTAGTGTGGGATAAATTCTTTATGTGCGTTTAAACAAAAATAATTAATTTACTCCAATTTATATGTTTACACATCCTGAAATCTTTTCTAAAATAAAAATGTTAATATATAGAAAATAAGGGAGTGGATTGTATTATATTAACATCCTTAAATATCTCTGCTTTAGTTATTTTCGCCATGAGATTTTTTGAGATTGACACAGAACTGAAGTTTAATAGAATCGTACTATATAAATTATACTTGATATTTTGATATAGTAGTATGATTGGAAGTAGGCGATTCAAAAAAAAGAGGTTGGATGCGCCCTGCGCTCCAGCAGAAGAAAGGAAAACGTGTCTTTTTCCGCCCGCCCACCGCCCTTCCTTCTGTTCTTACCTCTCACCACAAGAGTTTGTCGATTTATCAAATCAGATATATATATATTTCAGTAGTTTTTACTATTGCTCTAGTAAATAAAAGCAAAAAGGTGTAAAACATTATGAAAATGAAGCTGTAGAGTAACCATCTATTCTTTTAAGCACTTCTTTATATAAGTGAAGGCTTCTAGCTAAAAATAAAACGAAGCTAGGGAATAGTAGACACTTTACAGTACATAAATGATAATTTTAATCTTTTTGTAACCTTATTTACTAAAAAGCAGTTTATGATAGAAAATGAATCAATTTCTATAGAGAGAAGGAAGTAAGGTTGCAAAAATCAAGATTACAGGAAGCAAGGTTGCGGAAAGCCAGAAGGAAAAGCATTTTAATTTGGTCTGCCATTGTATGTTTAGGGATTATTATTTTAGTTAATCTCATCTTTCATCCATTGGATAAATATTTAGCACACGCTAATGAACCTGATATTACTGTAGGAAAAGAAAAGCCAGCGCAGGAAAAAGAAAAGCAGACACAACAACCGGCTAATTCTTTACAAGGTGACACAAATAAACAACAGCAGCAAATTCAGCAACAAACACAGGAGGGAACAACACAGATCCAAGAGCAAGTATCCCAGGAAGGCCCTCATCCGTTACCTCTTGGGAAGCTCATTAATAACATTCCAACAAAGGATAACAAGACTATTTATTTAACTTTTGATGATGGACCTAATGAACATACAGCGGAAATCGTTTCTATTCTTGAAAAAAATAAGATTAACGCTTCTTTCTTTTGGATCGGTGATAAAGTAACAGATAAAATGGGTGAATTTGGCCATCAGATGATAGAAAAAGGAAATGTGATTGGTTCACATACTATGCATCATGATGCACTTGGTAAAGAAAGCGGAGCTAAGCAAAAAAATGATTTAAAACAAGCAGCTAGCCTGATTGGAGATAAAGTTGGACATAAGGTTACTTATATGCGTCCGCCTTACGGATCGGTAAATGCGGAAACTAGAAAGATTACGAAAGAACTTGGTCAGTATATTATGTTTTGGGAAGTAGATAGCCTGGATTGGAGTCTAGCTCATAAACCAGAACAAATTCTAACAAACATTAAAAATGGAAAAGTAAAGCCAGGTTCGATTATTCTAATGCACGAGCGTAAGCAGACGGTTGAAATGCTTCCAAAGGTTATTGAGTATTTACGAAGCCAAGGCTATAATTTTGCAGCATTACCTGCTTCTCCTGTACCAGAAGAAGCAAAAACGAAATAGTATTTTTAGATGAGTGGCTATTAAATGTTTTAACTTACGAGAGTTTATACAAAGAAAATAGATCAATTTCTGAAGTCGTCTACTATAGACGGCTTTTTTCTTTTACTGGAAATTGCTGTTTTTATAAACACTCCTAAAGAGAGTTATAATGGAATATAGATAAAATGAGGAGTGTAGGTTATGAAAAATATTTATATAGTTGCTTTTATTTTAATTGTAATTGTTGCTTTTATTTTATTCTTTCGTTTCTGGAAATCAAGAAAAAAACAAGATGTAAAACTCCAAAAAGAACTAAAGAAAAATGCAGAACGTATTCGTCACCGACAAAAACAGGTGGATAAATTATCAGCCAAACTTCAGGAGAGGCTAGATAAAAAGTAATCATTCTCTGTATGGCTCTGTTAGCAAAGGAACGCTGCAAACCACTATGTTTGTTGAGGATGACATATACGATCATACGTTTAGAGGAAAGTGATAATGACACAGCCCTGCTGTCCGTATGGATAACAGGGCTGTGTACTATGTATAATATTTAGCTTTTTGAAGCTGGATTAATTATATACACATGTAAACAAGCGGCATCTGCATAGCCTTCATTAATAGGAGGGGTACGCAGATGCATAGTAAGATTATCAAGGGAAGTTTTGCTGATAAAAATTTGCTTGCCTGCTATATGTATCTCAAAGAGAAGTATAGGAGGGAAAAGCTGCGTGATCGGAATCTATGCACGAGTGAGCACAGAGGAACAAGCGAAGAGCGGCTTCAGCCTGAAAGATCAGATTAGGGAGTGTCAGAAGAAGGCTGGAACAGATAACTATAAGCAATATATAGATCAAGGAATTTCTGGCGAATTCTTAGACCGGCCGGCATTATCACAGCTTCGTCAGGATGTTCGGGACGGATTGATTACGAAGGTGGTTTGCTTAGACCCTGACCGTTTATCACGTAAGCTTATGCATCAGCTTCTTATTACCGAAGAGTTCGATCAAAAAGGTATTCAGTTGATTTTCGTAAATGGTGAGTATGCCCGAACGCCAGAAGGTCAGCTATTTTACAGTATGCGTGGTGCGATTGCGGAGTTTGAAAAAGCGAAAATCAATGAACGGATGAGCCGTGGTCGGCGGGAGAAAGCACGGCAGGGAAGAGTACTTCGTGATTTTCAAGTGTATGGTTACAACTACGATAAAGAGAACGAGCAGATGGTTATTAATGAAGAGGAGGCTGCGATCGTTCGTCTCATATTTGATTTGTTTACGAAACCATGGAAGGTACAGGGGATGAACGGGATTGCTCTTTACCTTACAAAAGAAGGAATCCCTACAAAAAGAGGAAAAGGCGTATGGCACCGTCAGGTAGTACGTCAAATTCTGATGAATGAAGCCTACATAGGCGAGTTTTATCAGAATCGATGGAACACAGAAGGGATGTTAGGGAATAAACATAAAAGCAAAGAAGAACACGTTCCGATGAAAGAACGTCCAAGGGAGGAATGGATTCTTATTCCTTGTCCTTCTATCATTGAGCAGGAACAATTTGAATATGCTCAGAAGTTACTACAGGACTCCCGAAGAAGGTGGGCTAAAACAGGATTGCATGAGTATCTTTTGAGTGGATTGCTGCGTTGTGCTAATTGTGGAAATACGATGACCGGCCGTCGTGCAAAAAATTGGGGAAAGTATGTATATGAATATACAGATAGAAAAAATACAGCTGGTACTCAGCATAAAGGCTGTGGAAGAACGATAAAAGCTGAAAACTTGGATAATGAAGTGTGGGAAGCAATCAGGAGTTGGCTAAAGCACCCGAATGAAGTAGCGGCAGCAACCGAGATAGATAAGGAACAACAGGAGAAATTTTCCGTCGAACTAATAGAGATTGGGCGTTTGCAGAAGGAAATCGAAAAAGTAAAAATAGGCCGGAAAAGACTTTTTACGTTATTTGTTGATGGAATGGATATAAAAGAAAAAGAGATACGTGAACAAATACATTTTTTGAAGGAGAAAGAAGAAAAAGCGACGAAGAAATTAGAAAAATTGAAAGCAAGGGTTAGGGAAGCGAAGGAAGCGCAGTTTAATCAGCACCTGTTGAGCGAGGCAGCAGAATATTATTTGACCAGGCAGCATGATAAATTAACATTAGAGGATAGGAAGCAGTTAATTCGTCAGTTAGTGCGTGAGATTATCGTGTATGAGGAACGAATAGAGATATTTACGTACTAAGCAATACGATTGACTTTAGAATCGAGATTTTAATGCATTTGCGTTCATTAAAGAAAACGAAAAAGGACGTTTCGCTGCATGATCCGATTGGAACAGATAAGGAAGGAAATGAATTTAGGCTAACAGGATGTACGTTGTGGATAACTAAGAAGAGGAGAGGCGAATCACTCCGGCAGGTAAATCTCAATTTCTAAATCGAAGTTATCGCCACGTTGATGTTTTTCTTTTCTATATGTTACTTTTTCGATGACCTGTTTCAGTAGGTCATTTTTCTTTTCCGGATCTTCTGTTTGATGATACGCTTCGATTACATGTTTAATACGCGGTAATAAGCTTTCCTTGGCAGTTTCCTGTTCGCGTACACGGCTAGCTTCTTCAGCTACCCTTTTAATTGCTTCTTTCGTTTCACTTATACGGCCCATGATGTTCTGATTACGTTCTAAGTAGGTGTCTATATCATAGACGCCACGTTCCAGCAAATCATGCAACTTATTTTTTTGTTTTTCCAATTCGTCTAGCTGCTTCTCCATGTCGCTTATGATAGTCTCTGGTGTAAAAGAGGTTGACTCTGCCTCTGTTTCGGCAGCTACTTCCCTTTCTATTTCCTCCATATTTACTTCGAAATCATTCAACCATTGTTGTAATTGATTTAGTACAGCACGTTCTACATATTCAAAGCGGGTGCTTTTGTTCTTGCAGTTCACATTGCTGCAGCGAATGTGTGGAGCCTGCTTTGTGTACGGACGTTTAATCATAGCAGCACTACATAAGTCACAGCGAACTAGGCCAGCTAATGGATTAGTAATTTTCAAGTTGGCCCGATTAGGTACTCGTGTTTTCTGTTTCAGTGTTTGTTGAGCCTTCTTGAAAAGTTCAGTAGAAACAAGTGAATCATGTTTGCCTTCTACATCAATCCATTCATCACGAGGGCGCCACTCCTCGATCCCTTTCTTCTTATTGGTGTACTTCTTGCGCCATTGCATACGACCAATATAAACCTCATTCCTCAAAATTGATATGACAGAATAGGGGGACCACAATCCTTTACCTGAAGGAGTAGATATTTTCATTTCATTGAGCCGGCGGGAAATACGTGATGTACCAACTTTTTCATTTACATACCAATGAAAGATAAGACGAACAATTTCAGCTTCTTTCTCATTTGGCACAAGAATAAGATCGTCGCCTTTACTGTAGCCAAACGGAGCTTTCGTACCAATAAAACGCCCTTCCTTTACAGAAGCAACACGGCCGCGCTGAAGACGTTTGTTGATTAGCTTTAGCTCACGACGCGCCATGAATGCCTCAAATTCAGAGTATTCCTCGTCAAATTCATCTTCGAGGTCATAGCTTTTTTGAGGTGTGATAATCAGTGTTTTTGACTCTTTGAATGCAGCAATAATAGCACCCTGGTCGCGCATATCACCACGGCCTAATCGGTCAATATCCATACAGAGAACAGCATCATACATACCGTCTTCGACTTCATTCAATAGCCTGATTACTTCAGGGCGATCAGCAATGCGCTCACCAGATACGATTTCTTCATAGATTTTTATAATGTTGTATTCGTTCCGGTGTGCCAGCTCCAGCAGAGCTTTCTTATGTTTAGATAATGTTTCACCTTCGCCACGCATTTCTGCTTCGATATCAGCGCGGGATTTACGTAGATACATGACGACTCGATTCAGACCTTTTGGAAATTCACGCATGGTTTACCTCCTGTATACTGATATGATTTTATGCTGAATAGATAAGGATAATTTGTATTGCTATAAAAAACCACAAAAGTGGCAATTGAGAATAACGTGGATATTTTGAGAACAAATTATACATAATGGAATAGGAATGTATGTTCTGTTTTATAATTAAAAAGAAGAGCCTGAGAAAGGCTTCAGAATTCAGATATTAATAATAGTACATAGAGGAGAGTTATTCACAACCCTCTCTTTATTTTAGCGTATCATTGTTCATTATCGTTATGAATAGTCGAAGGAAGGTTTGTTCTTGGTTGCAAGTGAAAAGAAAAGCGGAAAGGATAATTTTACCTACCCCCATTAATAATCAAATGCATACCATTTGACAAATGATAAAAGAACACTGTTTATGGGCTCTTTTAAATTATATAGCATATATATTTTATTTTAAGGCAATAAAGCTAAAGCTACATATAATAAAAAAGAACGCGGCTTAAGCAGAAATTTTTCTGGAACTATATACGAGAAGAAGCAAACAAAAGTTCTTTTTTTAGGCTATAAGTGTTATAATTTAACATGATAATCGATTAGATGAATAACAAATATATCCAAGTGGGAGGTGATTCAAATGGCAAAAGGGGCACATTTGAAAAAGCTTTTTCAGAGTTATAGGGATGGTAATGATGAGTTATTTAAGGATGTTGCTCAGTTAATTATTGAAGATGAACAGAAGAAAAATCATTTGCAATTAGCAGAGGAACTGCAGCGAATCATTAATTCAACTGTAACTCGTCGAAAAGCTGAAACAAATTTCCAGCAGAATTATTTTCATCTTTTGCCTAAAGATAAAGATTCCAACTACCCATTAATGGATATAAAACAATCAAAAAAGGTTTTAGCTGATTTGATCTTGGCTGAAGAAATGAAAAATTTGATTATTGAATTCATCCAGGAGTTTGAACAGGCTGATATTTTAGCATCTTACGGGTTAACAGCAAGAAATAGATTTTTGTTTTGTGGACCACCAGGATGTGGAAAAACAGTTACAGCTGAAGCAATAGCAGGAGAACTAAGTCTGCCTCTTTTATATATTCGATTTGACAGTGTGGTCTCTTCTTATCTTGGTGAGACGGCCTCGAATTTACGTAAGGTTTTTGATTTTGCTACTAAAGGAACATGGGTTTTATTTTTTGATGAGTTCGATGCTATTGCTAAAAGTCGAGATAATTCAGATGAGCATGGGGAACTGAAAAGGGTAGTCAATAGCTTTCTGCAGCTGCTGGATAATTATCATGGAAATAGTATTGTGATTGCAGCTACAAATCATCAACAATTATTAGATTCAGCTATTTGGAGAAGGTTTGATGATGTACTCTTTTTTGAAAAGCCTAATGTTACTGAAATTAAAGGGCTTTTAACAAAACATCTAAAAAGATTTCCGTATGAAGCTATTGATGTAAATAAATTGGCTGTTAGTATGAATGGATTTTCACATGCTGATATTGAGCGTGTGTGTCTAACAACAATCAAACGGGCAATCATTCATGGTGAAAAGATGATTACACATGATGATTTAAAACATCAGATAGAGCTATATCAAAAAAGAAATCGAGTATACAATAATTGATAAAAGGACGAGTGACCTCGTCCTTTTTATTTTAATCTTCCTCGTGTTCTTTGAGGAATTCTTTGGTTTATTCTGTTAGAAACTGAGTCGTATAACTTTGCCTCAACATTTTCATGTTCGAGTGATACTACAATTGCATAGTTTTGCTTTTCATTACCTTCATACCACCTCTTCGCACATTTAACCACAAGATAATAAGTATCTCCATAGTCCTCTCGGGACCTCTTGGAGGCTGCTATAGTATGTGTTGCCTTTAGGAGAGTTCCACGCTGTACCTCTGTCATAGAAGGAGACAAATTACATTTGCACCTTTTCTTCTCAGTAGGAAGTGAGTCTTTTTCAAATTCATCATCATCTGGTTTGCAGGTGTACCTTTTAATTTCATCTAGAGAGAGACCCCGATACAGGGTAAACGACATTTTAGTACCTACATAATCAATTCGGCTATCACGGCAAGGGGGATTATACGCCAGTGAAATATGAATTTTTGTCTTTCCTTTTTTATTATATACTTCATCCGGAATAGGGATTTCAAATACACTTACCTTATCAACTTCAATTTGTCCTTCATGATACATAGTTACATAGTGATCATAAGAGTTAGTAAGAATCTGCTCTCTAACTTCTCCATAACCAGATAGCCTAGTTTGATAAGTTTTTAATTCTGATGGTTTTGAAATAGTATTAGAAAATTTTTCTGCTACTGCTTTTATAGCTTGTGTTTCAATAGTAGCTGTATTAATAAGTAATGCTCGGAGTAAATTTCCTTTTGCAGTAGGAATCTCACGTTTAATTCTTCCTAATAAATGGGCAATATACGGTGCAGCAAAACTCGTACCTGAACGAACTTCAAACCATGAATCATTGCCATCAAATATACTAGTAGAAAATATACCGAGATTCCTATCGGAAAAATTTATTTGCTTTACTTGTGTATTCAGGGAGAAATTTCCCCCGTATGAAATTGTTTCTGGTTTAATTGAATTAGCATATCCGTATCCCGAGCGACTAAAAGGAGATATATGTTCCTTTTTAGCAATAGCACGATATTGAAGCTTTCTTCTAGAGTATGGTGAAATATAAGGGACTTCTTCCTTAGCCTTAGAGCCCACTGTTAGACCACTTATAGCAATCGCAGGAGGAATTACGGATGCTTCAGGATCATGTAGAAGATATTCCATATACTTTTCTAAAACCTCTTCTCCTCCTTCAGGAAAATAGTTTCCACTAGAAATGACGACCGCAATATTGTACTTATGATTTAGGGAGTCGATAATATAACTCCAAGGATCCATTTTTGTTTGTTGTTGATATGGAATCCGTGTATCGCCAAGAGAAATGTTAAATATTTTACAATTATAGTTATCACTGGCGAAGTATTCTATAGCTTCTTTTACAACTGAAGCGAGTATTTTTTCGTCTGAGAATTCATTGTTTTCATTAGTGACACGACCATTAAGTAAGCGAAATTGAGGCATAAGCGGACTGGGCTGTTGAAGGGTTGCGTAGACGTCTCCATACTGAGTAATACCAGCTACCATTGTTCCATGTCCGTTTTTATCAGCAGGGTCATCTAAACCGCCAAATGCTGCAGAATCATAAACAGTTCCTTTAAGAAGTGGGTGAGAAGAAAGTACACCGCTATCAATAATAGCGATAAAGGGCCCATCCTCAGGAGCAGGAATAACTTCTGGCAATTCATCGACTCCTATGTTTCTAACACTCTCGTAATCATGAGTTGATTGTTGAGGAAGATCGATGGTATATACATTATGATGCTCTAAAAGAGCATGAATATTTTTTCCTAAAATCGAAATTCTAATTAAGGCCAAATTTGATAATATACAATCATCTATAAATGATACCTCTAACTCTCTCAAGAAATCCCTAAAAAGGTTCACTTTATTATAGATTTCATGAAGTGAATCGTTCCCTGTATACAACTGCACATCAATAGTATATAATTCGTTTGTTTTTATATCTTCATGTTTAATAAGAGGTCCTTTTTTTTCTTCAGGAGTTAGAAAAACAAATTCATTAAGATTAGCAAATTCTGAGTAGTTAAGAGCTCGCTTCTTAGCAATCTTATTAGCAGTAAAATCAGAGAGGTGAGAGTTAAAAGTTTGACTGTTTTTTACGCGAACAATTACCTTGGTATCAGAAGGCACAGCTAATAATTCAAGTCCTAACTTTGAATATTTAATATGCTTACTGTTATCTTTTACAATGCAAAAAATAAAATCTTCACCAATTTTTTTTGCTTTTTTAAATTCGCTTTCTCTTTCTTGAAATCCTTTTTTTAACATTGCTCCATGAGCAGGAGGATAAACAATTCTATCACCTCGACTGTCTGGTTTTCCTTGACGAGTAAGATTAATATTCTCCTGAACAAGTGGTAGGTGTTGATACGGGTTCATTTTTTCACCCCTGATATAGTAGAAAATGTTTAGAAATAAGAAGAGTATATTGGGTATACGTTCCCTCTCTTAACGGGCTATTTGACTTATACATACTGTTATTAAAGTTGTGTTTGATATAGTATCTATGATACCACATTTTACCTAGTTGATGAATTACTCAAGCTTTACATCTCGTAAATGTACATTGTAATATAAGAAAGCACCGAAGATATAGAATGGTAAATATTTTTAAAAAAAACTGAAAAGGATTTTTCGGATTAATGTACATTGCAATTAAAATTCTTACTTAAAAATCATCATAAAAACTATCAAACCCATTCGTTTTTGAACTTTTAATAAGCAAAAATCCAATAATTCCAAACAAAAACATAGCTAAAAGTTCATTAAATGAGATTAGTTTGCTTGGGTTAAGAAAGGCACTAATAATATTTATAATGATCATAAATGTATCTAGAAGGATCAGAAACACCCCCATAATACCGTAAAGGGTCCGATCAATTTTGCGTTCATGTTTAATCCAGAAATTAATAAACCTACTGAAAAGAGTATCTTTTGATACAGCCTTTCTTGCCCAAGCCGAAAGAAAAGAGCCATTTTTTATTTCACCACCACCTTTTACTTTTCCCTCAACTTTAATATGAACTGATGAAGGTGCAGTATGAAACAGTTGTATAGTGGCTCCATCATTTTTATCAAGATAATCAAAATCAATAAGAAGATGGGACTTATCTGGGGCTTCCCTGATTGTAAAATTATTGACGGGATCCTTTTCAAAAATTTTAGTGTGAACTAATATTTCAAAACCATCAGATATGTTTATTCTCAAGGGGGCTTTTTCGGTTATATCGCTTTTATCAATTGTTTGGTTACCTTTATTCCATATCATAATTTTAGTTACAGTCAGGTTAGAAACTGGTTCACCTTTACATGTGATTTCAAGTTCCTCAATACCCTTTTGATAATCACGGATGATATTTTTGCCAGTTATCAAGTATCGTGGTTTTTTTTGAGGACGTGCTTTGACTGTTAGAATCAAACTGATTATACCAGCTACTGCAGTAGCTAAAGCGAAATATGGATTGGCGACAACCCAAGCCAAAAACTGCTCAAGCAATGAAATTCTCTCCTTTTTTACAACAATGTCTATGTTTCATAACTATTTTTGCGAAGCAAATCACTGTGAGTTCTATATATAAATAGATTAAAATTCAAATAAAATTTTCTCGTTTAATTCCAGAACTTTTTTTCGCCTTTTTTTCAAAAGTCACTGAGAAATCAATAATAGTAATCTTCTTTTCCGTATCTAACGTTTCAATAACTTCTCGCGCACCTTTGCTACCATAATATATCTAGAAGCGGTAGGGACAGGTTGAGTCTAATATTTTCTTTAATGATTTCGTACGGATAGCAGAATCAATCCCAAATACAGCAATCAGCTGCCGAGCAGCAGCTATGCTCCACTAGGCGATATCAATCCGATCCGGTCGACCATGTTCTCTCTTGTTTGGTACAGGATGTTTTTTTTTCCATATCAGCAGAAGATAGGGGCTAGATCAAGTAACTTCTTCTGCAATGCAAAATGAAACTCTGTCTTATTCACATGTTTTTTCTTCTGGCTGTGGGTGGGTTCACGCACGACTTCCTCTACAAGATGCAATACGACTTCACGCAACTTCTCAGCATCAATGATAAGAGTGATTTGCTGCATATCCCATCACCTCAGAATTTTATAGTGAATAAAACTCTATAAAAGGACAGAACGACACCAATGACTATATCGTCCAGATGTCGTTTGTTGTTTATAATTTGTGTATGATCTTTAACTGACCTTTTATTTCTTTGCCCAAAGTCCTTTTTCAGCATCTCGTGCCTGCTTTTGGAGCTTCACAAAGCTATCTGTATACTTCACATTCGGTGGGAACGTAGCGACCTGGGCATACCCTTCTTTCACAAGCGTCTGATTCAGCATTTCAGCTTTTGGATTCTTCGCATTACCTAACCATACGTAAGCCAGTAGACGGCCATATTTATCACGCTGTTGAACATCAAATTCAAGCGTAACTGTTTGACCATCTAAGCGTTTCTTTGTGTAAGCAGAGGCTTCTGGACCATATGGCTGTACCGGTTTGTTTGGATGAACTGTCTCTGGCGTATCGATACCAATCAAACGAATGCTTTCTTCCTTGCCATTGATCTTTGCTTTAAACGTATCTCCATCGACAACTTTCGTAACCGTAACTTTCAGGGTACCAGGAAGTTTGTTTTGAGCAGGCTTAGTTGTAGCCGGCTTTGTAGGAGCTGGTTGTGTTGCTTTGGTGGTAGGGGCAGACGTTGTTTTTGTACTTCCCCCATTATGATAGTGATATTCTCCGTCTTTTAATCCCCATTTAGCACAGTTTGTCCGACAAGTGTGACCTCCGTTTGCGTCAGTCCGACCAGGGTGAGCAGAAGCGGATAGTGGAGCTGCTACCAGTCCTAGCATGATCATGAGTGCAAGTATCTTTTTCATAAAGTCCTCCTTAAGATGATTGTTGAGTTAATTTCTTTTGTAAAAAAAGCCCCCTTACATGGGAGCCTAAGTAATGGTTTTATTCACGGGTAATGTTATGTTTTCACACCTTGAATTTTCTTTTTCAGGAAATCAACTCCATTTTATTGTAACTCAGGGATGATAAATGTACTAGGTCTAAAGATTAGACAAGTTTCGACAAAATGATACAAATGATATACCTTACTTTCACAGGTGGTGCATTTTTTGCACTTTATTCCAATTAATGGATGATTTAGTATGGAATCAAGAAAATGAAGGTGAGGGGATAGCAATGAAAGCAACAGGTGTTGTTCGTAAAATGGACGAGTTAGGGCGAATAGTATTGCCAGTTGAATTACGTCGTACGTTAGGGATTGCTGAAAAGGACGGATTGGAGATTTTTGTAGACGGTGGTAATTCTGCGCAAGTATCAGCCGGCATGTTCATTCTGTAATTCAATGGATGATGTGAAAGAGTTTAAAGGAAAGTTGATCTGCGGAAATTGCCAAGAAGAGATAGCTAAATGCAAATAAGAAAAAAAGCTACCAGGTGAGTAAAGCCAGGTAGCTTTTTCTGTGTTTATCTTTTGCTGATACATATTGTAATTTACTTACTATTTATTGTATTCCATTACTTCAAAATCAGATATTTGATCGAAAACAATATGATCTTTTCTGCTGGAGAATGGACCGATATTATAGTTTTTGTTAATGACATAATATTTTAAGCCAGAACCGTTTGTGCGTCCATTATACCAGTTGATAAAGGCTTTTATCTCGTCAGCAGACATATCATATTCTTTACGGTTTGCATTTGTCATCGTAATAACTAGTAAAGCACGATTGCCCTTTATATCAGGATCAGGTCCTGTTGAACCACCTGCTGTCGGTGTCGCAGATGCTTCGTTAGAAGTCTTAGTTTCTGTACCGTTTTCCAGTGCAGTTACTACATAGTAGTATGTTGTTCCGTTCTGCACTTTGTTATCTACATATGATTTATCTGTTACGTTATTAGCAATTACTTCATATGGTCCACCAGGAGTTGTTGATCTTTTTACAACATAGCCTGAGGCATTAATATCTGTTTCCCAGTTCAGGTTTACTACAGAGTTACCAGCAGATGCTGTTAGGTTAATTTCCACAGTATCTGGAGTTGTTACAGGTGGCGTAAAAACTTCTGTTGATTTTAAATAACTAACTGAGCCGCTTCCGGTTTTAGCACCAGCAACAGCATAGATTTTATCGTTTAATACCGTTGCACTATGGTTATATCTAGCTACATTCAAGCTTTTAACTGTTCTCCAAGTATCGCTTGAAGGGGTGTATTCCTCTACGGTACTTGTAGAATCAGAATATGAGTTAGAACCACGAGAAATAACAAATCCTCCAATAACATAGATTTTATCGTGGATTGCAACGGCAGGAGCACCTTTTGCGATAGGCATGTCAGTTTTCTTAGTCCAAGTATCAGTAAGTGGATCATATTCTTCTACTGTTTTTAAAGGAACGTTATATGAGCCGTTTGTATTAGCACCACCAATCATATAAATTTTTTGGTTGAATGTTACGGCGCTTCCTGATCTAGCAGAAGGCATGTCAGCCTTTTTAGTCCAAGTATCAGTAAGTGGATCGTATTCTTCTACAGTGTTGAAAAAGTTACGACCGTTCTGACCTCCTATAACATAAATTTTATTATCTACTACAGCTACACCCATTCCATACTTTGCAGTAGACATATCAGCTTTTTTACTCCAGCTATTAGTTACAGGGTCGTATTCTTCTACCGTTTTTACAGGAGTACCGTTTTCTAAACCTCCAAAAATATAAATTTTATGATTTACAGAAGCAATACCCATGATAGCTCTTGGTTTAGGTAGATTAGATTTTACTATCCATTTATCAGTTGAAGGATCGTATTCATCGACGTTACTTGCATATTTAACACCATTATTATGATAATATCCACCTATATTATAAATCTTACCGTTTTCTGAAATGGTAGCATTTCCATATCTCGCAATAGAAATATCAGCTCTGAACTCCCAGTTTCCTAAATCTTCAGCGTAAACAGGACTAGTAAATAAAAAAATAAAACATAGTAGTAAGGAAAATACATTTTTCTTCTTCACTTTTCTTAAGCTCCCCTAGTATAAAAAATTGTTTTCTTGCATTACGTAGTTAGTAAAGCTATTAATTTTTCTTTGAACATAAATTCTCTCCTTTTATGTAAGTTGTTTGGAATAAAATATACTTTTTTAGTTATATATCCCATGAGTAAAATATACCATGATTCGTTACTAAAGATATGGTTTTCTTGCTAAAAGTGTAGACATACCATTCCGAAATAGGTATTTAGATTGTGATACAAACGAGATATCTAGAATTTTAAATTAGTTAGTTGATATGTGTACCTCATGCTATTCTTGTTTGATATAAGAATGTTTGTTCTGTTTTGTGGTTAAAAAGAAGAGCCCAGGAAGGGCTTTTCAATTATTCGCAAGCAACACCATCTCCATCACGGTCTAGCTTTCGGCTGTACCCTGGTTCGCCTTCATGAATTGGTGTTACTCCAGCTGCTCTCGCTTCTGTACAATTCTTATACTGTATATTAGAAGAAGATGCAGTTGGTTTTTGAGTTTCTGCTACAGGCTTTTCAGATTGTTGCTTTGTAGGTTCTGCCTTTTTTGTAGCAGCTTCCTTGGGGTGAAAACCGTCCTCTTGTGCATAGTTCTCAATCGACCAGATGCCAACGCCTGCTGTTTGGGCTTTCTTTTGAATAGCACGGAACTGGTCCACATATTTTATATTTGGTGGATAGACATATGCTACACGTGCTAAGCCTTTCTCTAGTAGCATTTCATTGAACATCTTTCCGTCCACCCATAGATACGCAAGTAGGCGGCCGTATTTGTCTCTCTCAGATACATCGATCTCAATCTGAACCTCTTTGCCTTCTTTCAGTATTTGTTTTGCGAAGGCAGAGGCCTCCGGTCCGAATGGCTGTACCGGTTTGCTTGGGTGCTTCGTTTCTGGCGTATCCACTAGTAGCAGACGGACCGTTTCTTTCTTTCCGTTTAACTCAACCTTCATCGTATCGCCATCTGTAACGGATACAATTTTGGCTGGTATAAGTTTACCGGTTGCTGTCTGCTGAGGCGCAGGAGCTGATTGCTTTGGTGCTGTTGTTGCCTGAGTTGCAGTTGCTGCAGCTGGTGGAGCTGCTGCTGTAACTTTAGTTGCCTGTTGTTGAGAGTTAGTCTGGACGTCAGGCTGTTTAGCTGTATTTGTTGAACAAGCAGTAAGAGCCATTAACAGTACTATTAATCCTGTTAGTAAAGGTGTTTTCTTTTTCATAATGAATCTCCTCTTTTAATATATTTTCGACTATTCTTCTAGAATTCCGTGATGAATATAGAAATGTTCTGTTTTAACGATAAAAAAATTTATTGTATTCTTTCTTGAATCCTACAAAAGCTTGCTCTTTTATCTTTAAATAAGATTTAATTCTCTCATCGAATACCCCTCGGAAGATACGTCTTTTAATTTGTTCCCAGCGTTGGTATGCAAAAAGGTAAGTTGTGTTGAACGTTTGCGCAAGCAACCCAGCGATTTGTGTATCTCTGCTTGGTAGTTCTAGTTGTTCAACCATAAAGAAGGGGATGGTTGCATAGGGTTGAAAATTCCTTGCTTGTTCTTCCTGAAGCTCAATAAGCCCTTGGAATATCGGATGCCGATTTCGTTGGTCTACTACATGACGAAGCGGATGACAAAGCTCATGAAAAAATGCTTCTTTTTGTTCCTGCAATGATAAATTTTGATTTAAATATACGATGATTAATTCTTCATCCCATACCACACTACAAATGCCTTCTGTGTATTCAATCTCTATACAAAACTCTGTACATATCTTTTCTATTGTTAAATCATTTGGAGATAAAATGCCTTTTTGTTTGTATTGTTCCTCGATCCAGGTCTCAAGCATAGTTTTTGTATAGTATTTCAGCATAGTACCTCTCCCTTAACAGTACATATGTTTGTGTTTTGGTGTAAAAAAAGAGCCAGAGGATGGCTTATCCCTCGGCAGTAACTTCGGTTGATTCCCCCTAGTATTTCTGTTTAGAAGGGGAGAAGATTTACTTAAAAATATCCTTTAGTGCCTTTTCGTATCTCTTGGCTTGATCAGGTGTAAACTCTTTTGAAACACGAATTAGTACTTTCCCCTCAAGATAATCATATTCTGAAAACGGACCACCCATTTTCTTTGCGATACCGGAAATATAGTCATATCGATTCTTAGCATCTTCTTCATTATCAAACATTTCAACAGATCCGCCGTTTGTAACTTCTATTGAATTGATTACATCGGTTTTAATGCTAGTATCAACAAAGTTTACCTTACTTGTGTATTGACCAGGACGGCCAAGCAAGTTGTTAGGGTCGTTGGATGCTGTATAAGTTTCTGTTTTTCCGATGTGTAGCCCTGATTCTTTCATTGATTTAACCACCTCACTGGCGTTAGCGGGCTTTGGTTTTTCGATTGGAGCAGGTTGACTTTGCTGCGCTGTAGAATTAGATGGTTTTTCGGTTGGAGCAGTTTGACTTTGCTGCGTTGCAGAATTAGATGGTTTTTCTTCAGTACTGCAAGCAGATAGCGATAATGCCAATCCTATGGTTAATGCTGTTGCTAGAACTTTTTTCATTTCCATTTCTCCCTTTTTATATACCTTTATATTTATGTAATAATTTTCTCTGATGTCTATAATAATGCCCTGCTTGTCCAGTTGGTCAGGCAGGGTTATTTCTTTTTCTTTGCTTTTAATTCCGCTTTTCTCTTTTTAAATCGAGCTACAGTATCCTCAACCATATCCAAAATAAATTGTCGCTCATCCGGTTCTAAATCATCAAGGTCTTTCAATCCATTATAAAAAGCAACGTTGATATTTGAATCGTCTTCATTATTTTTAGAAGATGGATTATCAGTACGACCAAGAAGATAATCAGTTGAAACCTCAAAGAAATCAGCGATTTTTTTAATGGTGTCAGGATCGGGATTTCGATCCCCTGTTTCGTAGCGGGAAAGTTGAACATTGGTGATACCAAGTGATTCTGCTAATCGTTTTTGTGAGAAGTTATTTTTTTCTCTTAGATATTTAATTCTCTTTCCTAAGACACTCATTATATGTATCACCAGACTTTTAGTTTAATTATCCTGATTGTACCATTTACCGAATCGGTAAAAAACAAATTTGCCAAAAAGGTAAAATTGATGTTGACATTACCAAAATGGCAATATATTATTAAATCAATAGTTACCGAATTGGCAAAAGGAGGTGGTATCAATGCTATCTAAACCCAAAAAAGTTAACCTGGAAAAAATAAAATCTCTTCGAAAAGAAAAGGGCATATCCTTAGATGAAATGGCGAAAATGCTTGGATATGAAAGCCCAAATGGCTATTATTACCTTGAGATAGGAAGAGGGAAGTTCCCTGCTGAAACGTTAGCAAGAGTTGCTGATATACTTCAAGTGTCTATCACAGAGCTTTTTTTTGAAAAAGATATTGCCAAAATGGCAAATTTAAATTTAGCCTAACTACACTTACAAAAATGAAAGGAGTAAACCCATGAATCAACTTCAAATTATTCAACACAAAGGACAGCGTGTGTTAACAACAGCTCAATTAGCAGAAGCTTACGGAACTGATAATCGTCGTGTATCTGAAAACTTCAACGCTAATAAAGAAAGGTACACAGAAGGTAAGCATTTTTTCTTACTGCAAGGCGATGACCTAAAAGAGTTTGGCGACCAGTACGGAAATTCCGTATCAGTCAACAGAGTAAGCAAAATGTATCTCTGGACGGAAAAAGGTGCTTGGATGCATGCCAAATCACTCAACACCGACAAAGCTTGGGAAGCTTATGAAATGCTTGTCGATGATTACTACCAAGTTAAAAAGAGCAACAATGTTGTTCCTCTTTCAAAAGACCAAGCACTTGTGACACTTCTTCGTACAACGGCTGACCTTGTAGAGAACCAGGAACAAATCATTCAACGCATTGATGAAGTAGAACGCAAGGTAGACGAACAAATTACTCTGCACAGTGGTGAACAGCGCAAGGTGCAAAAGGAAATCGCAAAGCGTGTGTACGAACTAGCTGAACAAGTCGTATACAAGCAACTTGGTTTTGATGGTGGCGAAGTGATTGTACCGGACCTTGAAAAGGAACGTAAACGATTGTTTTCAGAAATCCATAGGACAATTAAAGACTGCTTTGCTGTCGCTAGCTATAAAGATGTACGTCGCTCAGAGTTCAACCAACTATTGCTTTTCATTCAAGCGTGGCGACCTAAGTTAGTAGCCTAATTTTTTTTTACACATCTTGATTACCAAAAACAACCTCAGATGGAAAGGAGGTTAACCTCTTGAAAAATCAGAATGTTGTCCGCTCTGTCCACTCGCATATAGATGTACCGGGTGATGTGGGGATGGATAAAACTAAGTCAGAACGTAAGCCAGATTACGAGGGCAAGGACGGAAACACCAATGTGAAAGTATTCTTACATCGGATTCCAGAAAAGGAATTCCGAGCGCGTGTAAATCCAGCAATCGCAAGATGTTTACAAGATTCAAAGCAGGATGGCTCCTGAAAGGGAGCTACATGTTAGGACAAGCTGCAAAAAACTGAATAGGAGGAAACGTCATGACCCCTCAACAAGCTGAATCACTTCGCAAAGAGAGCGAAGAGCTAAAGCAAGGTGTTGATCAGGCACTAAGTCAGCGTACACCAGAGCAGAAACAACGTGACCTAGATGCATTGTTAGAAGCTGCTCAACGTGTACACAAACGAGTCCGGCAAGCGAAGGGAGGTGAGTCGGTATGAGCGATTACTTTAGTCCTCCTGAATCCTTGAAAAATAAATAAGGCTCGCTTTCAACACCTTCTATTTTCATCATATATCGCTTTAAAAATATCGTCTGTTCCAATTTAGAACGAAAGGGGGATAGTCGAGATGAAATTCGGAGCCATACTCCAAGCATGTCGGGAACGTGCTGGCTTGTCACAAGAAGAAATCGCAGAAAAGCTTCATCGTTCCCGAAGCTGCATATCGAAATTAGAAAACGACAAGAAGGCGCTGGATGCACAAACACTCATTGAATGGGCTAAGGCTACACAAGCAAACGAGGTCGTCGTCGCGTTTTTATATGGGATGGACGGACTTGGGATGATACAAAACATTATGAGTTTGTTGGGCGGATAAGAAAGGAGCTGTCTTTAAATGAACTGGAACATGCGTATGCAGGAAGTGTTAGAACGGACAGCAGGCTACGATATGAGCTTGATGGATGCCGAACAGAACGAAGCTTATCAATATCGTCTGGAACTGAATCGAATCGAACTGGAGATGAAAGAGGCAAAGCAGGAAGCCAAGGAGTACGAAGAGTTGGCTGAAGCGTACAAGGCGGCTGGGGAAGAGAAAGGCTATCAGGCAGCATGGTCCTATCACAAACTGAGTTTACAACGCTACCACGAATTATCACATTTTCTTGCAAAGAAAAAAGCCGCGATGTGCGGGAACACATTCACGGCCTAGACGCTAATCAAATNACTTAGAGTGCATAGAAAGTGAGGTGTCTTATGAATAGTTGTCAGTGTTGCGGATGGCACGAACTCGAATACATCGATGAATTGATGGAGTTTGTATGCGCTAAGTGCGACAGCGTGCAAGACGATGATAACGATTTGTAAGGGGTGAAAGCATGGAGAAAGTGAAGTTGACGAAAAAACAGGCCGAAATCATTGAGTCTATCAAGGACGGTACAGATGATATCGCTAATTTTTTGACACACTGGCATACGGCACAAGATAAGGCAATGGTCGCTACAAGAGAGAATTTCACACCTTCTTTACTTATGAAGGCTTGGGAATACGGTTATGAAATCGAAAAAACTCCAGAAGAAAGGGCACTGGATTATTATGAAACGCTAGAACATTTGATGAATGAAGCTGCGGCTAAAGACAACAGAGGTAAAGCAGTGGCACTTTCAAATGAACGAGTAGGTGCAAGAAACATCCTAATTATGCTCGGTATCAAGATTGAAGGGATAAACGCATGATGCAGACAGCAAGCCTAAACACCGTCATCGACGCTGTAGTTGATACACTCCTAGTCAGGCAGAAACTTGGCCGTCGTTTGGATGAGGATATGGTGGAACGAATCTTGATTGATGAGGTCGGCTGGGAAAAGGCTGAGGAGCTGCTAGATAGGATTCTGATTGAACCAATCATTCAGGAAACTATCGAAGTGGACAACATGGACTTTTCGGAGCCTAACGATAACGTGGGCAACTATTGGTGTGACAGACCAGCAGACTATGAATCTTATAAACGGGCTGTCATTTGAGAGGAGGTGAAGAAAATGCTCGGAACAGCAAATGAAATCAGAGTTTATCACGTATCCGGAAATATTGAAAAGCATATCAATCACTGGTTAGCGGCGAATCCTACTGCTGCAATCATTGATATCAAATTCGGTTGTAATGCTGATGAAGCACTTATTATCTACAAACCAGGACAATAAAAATAGCCCGCGAGCAGGCGGGCCATGAGTAAAGGAAACTTGGTAAAAGTTCACTTTTAGAATAGCACTGACCCTATCAAAAATCAATCGGAGGGATAACGATGGAAAACAAGCGAGTTATTGATTCTATTGAAGTTCTTTATAACGAAGGGTGCTACCACCATATAAAAGTAGGAAAAGATGGTGTAACTGAAATCAGAAATACCGGAGCAGATGATGACGAAGGAGTTTTTTACACCGAATATACAGCTTTCGATTCTGATAATCAGCCTATTTGCAGGGTTGGTGGGAATGCTGCAATCCTTGTTTTTTATAAATAGTCGAAACCAGCGCCCATTGTGGCGCCCGGTCTAGCAGGAATAGCCTCCTGCTACTGATGAGACAGGCTGGAAGGGATGGTGAGAGTAGTGAAAGCTATTGAGGAAGTCCTTGATGATCAACTGGAAAAGGCACTTAAGAAAGTCGAAAACGCAAAGTCTCTTATAGAACATGCGAAAAGCATGAAATGGAGTGAGGAAGAATTTTTCGAAGCTATCCAAACCATTTCTGCTACGAGAAATATTCATGCAAGAAGTGAAAGCAGAATGGTGACAACATGTGAACCAAGGCAACAAAAGAAATAAAAAATGACCTGCGCTAACAGGTCACTTAACAAACACTTTTTATCAATGTACCACGATTGAACCTTGAAAATCAAATAGGAGGTTGACTATGAGTAACGTAGCTTACGCGACGGACGGCCAACAACGCCGGATTGAGCTAGGAACGCACGCTATTCGGCTAGTCAATACGTTGGACATGCCTCAAGAAGAATGGCTGCAATGGCGACGTAAAGGCATCACAGGCAGTGATGTTGCTGGTATTTGCGAAGAAACAAAATGGAGTTCGCCAATGAAAGTATACCTCGACAAACTCGGTCAGTTAGCACCTCAAGAAGATAACGAATCGATGTATTGGGGCCGGATTAACGAGGATACGGTTGCCAGAGAATACGCCAAACGGACCGGGCTTAAGGTACAACGATGCAATGCCATGCTTCAGCACCCAGAGAATGAATGGGCGCTTGCGAATATCGATCGATTCATCATCGATAAAGAGCGCGGTAAGGGTGTGCTGGAATGCAAGACAACAAATGAGTACCAAAAGGACCTTTGGGAAGATGAAAACGTCCCAGAAGCCTATCAGCTTCAGTTGCAATGGTATCTGTACGTTACTGGCTTGGATTGGGGTGCATTTGCAGTCTTAATTGGCGGAAACAAGTATAGGCAGTTTCCGGTTGTGTATCGAAATGAGCAAATCATAGAGGCCATTGTAAAAATTTGCGGCAACTTCTGGCATCAGCATGTATTAACTAAAATCCCACCCATGATGGACGGATCGGATGCATCGAGTAATTTACTAAGCACGATGTATCCCGATGCGAAGCCAAAGAGTGAGACAGAGCTGCCGGAAGAGGCTAACCAGTTGATTATTGACTGGCAACAGGCTGATGAGGAAATGAAGGCTGCTAAAGCTAAAAAGCAAAAGGCAGAGAATCAGCTTAAATCATTAATCGGTGAATATGAAAAGGGAATAGCTTCAGAACACATTGTTTCCTGGAAGCCAGTCACACGCAATACGGTGGATAGCAAGGCACTGAAAGAAGCCCACCCAGATATCTATGAACAATTCCTGAAGTCAAGTACGTCGCGTAGATTCTTAATTACTCAATAACTGGAGGCATACTTATGGCAGTGAAAAACGAAGGTAAATTAACTTCCAAATTACAAGATAAAGCGAAGGGAACGAATGTAGCTCCTCCGACGCCAGCACAAACGATTGGTGCTTATCTTCAAAAGATGGCTCCTGAAATCGAAAAGGCACTACCCAAGCATATGGATGTAGATAGGCTTACTCGTATTTCTCTCACGACTATTCGCACCAATCCGGCCTTGATGAATTGCAGTATGCCTTCTTTACTCGGCGCTGTTATGCAGGCTGCACAACTTGGCTTGGAGCCGGGACTATTAGGACATTGCTACATCATTCCATATGGTAAGGAAGCAACCTTCATCATTGGTTATAAAGGCATGATTGATCTAGCACGTCGGTCTGGAAATATCAAAAGCATTTACGCTCATCCTGTATATGAGAATGATGAGTTTTCTTACAAATATGGCCTTAATCCTGATTTGCAGCACACACCGGCCATGAAAGAACGTGGTGAATTTATCGGAGCATACGCGGTCGCCCACTTCAATGACGGTGGCTACCAGTTCGAATTTATGCCAAAGGAAGAAATCGAAAAGCGGAAGCTTCGTTCTAAATCTTACAGTAAGGGCCCTTGGCAAACAGATTATGAAGAAATGGCTATGAAAACAGTCGTTCGTCATATGTTCAAGTTCTTACCTATCAGCATAGAAGTCATGCAAAGCATGGCGCAGGACGAAACAGTGCGTAAAGATATTACCAGCGAGCCGAAAAGTGTCTACAGCGACGAGATAGAGGCCGAGGGAGTCTTTGCAGAAGATATTCGGATGGACGAGCCTGCACCAGCGGGGAAGCAGCCAGAAGGTGAAGAAGACGAGCTGGCAAAGGTAGCAAAAGAATTCGATGAAGGAAAGCTGTAGGAGGTCAATATGCCATTTCAAAATACAACCATTTTCGATTTTGAAACAACGGGCCTGAGTCCAACAGAAGATACCATCATTGAGATTGCAGCTATTCGGATTCGAAATGGAAAGCAGGTCGGAACCTTTTCTCTACTGATTGACCCAGAGCGCGAAGTTCCTGAGTTCATTACAAACCTAACAGGCATCACGGATGAGGAAGTAAAGGGACAACCTACTTTATGGGAAGCACTCCCGTTTTTTAAACAGTTTTTTGGTGATAGTCTTTTGGTTGCCCATAATGCAGCGTTTGACCTGGCTTTCTTGTTAGAAAAATGCCGGGAATATGGATATGCAGAGCCAACAAACGAATTTATTGATACAAGGGCGCTCTGCATTGAGCATTTCCCGTATCAGTCACACAAGTTGGTAGATATGTGCGAGAAGCTTGAAATTAGGCTAGACGGGGCGCACAGGGCGTTAAACGATGTACGGGCAACCGGAAATCTGCTGCACAAGTTGAACAAGGAATATGGCGATGCCATGGGCTTTAAAAACAAACTATATTATTTCACAAAGTATGGACCACCAAAGGGTGTTCCAGTACATGCTGAGTTGGTAGCTATAGGGAAGTAAGAAGGGGCGCTTAGCGCTCCTCTCTATCAAATATGAGGGGGAAACTCTATGAAGAATGGAAAGAGGCCGACGCGAAAACAGAAGCTGGAAAGCTGTACGACTGAACCCGGAGAACTGGCTTGTCACCAAAAATCTGCCGGGCAAGCTTCACTTGGTACATCGGGAAACCAACAGGGAACGGATTATACCGGCATAGGGGCGTTCTTTATGAATGGATGGATAAAACTTCACAGGAAAGTCATCGAAAGCCCTGTCTATCAGGATCCTTTTCTTTTTCGCTTATGGACAATTTGCTTGATGAAAGCTGCTCATAAATCTACGAAACAACTGGTCGATAAAACGGAAATTCAACTGCTACCAGGACAATTTATCACCGGAAGATTTGCCTTGGAAGAAGAGTACAATCGAGGACTAAAGCCGAAACAAAAGGTGCCTGGGACCACTTTATGGTCTTGGTTAAAGCGCTTAGAAACATGGGGAAATCTTAACATAGAATCTAACAACAAATTTTCGGTTGTAACCCTTACGAATTGGGACTTTTACCAAGGTAAGGAAGAAGAACCTGACAACAACTTTGACAGCTCTTTGACAGCAACTTGTCAGCAACTTGTCACAAACAAGAATTTAAGAATTAAAGAATTTAATAATAATACTACTCCTACTCATACAGAGGCGCACGTAAAAGAAAATCCAATTGCTGTTTATGAACAGGAGATAGGGAGATTCACAGACACCATTCGAGACAAGATGATTGACTGGTTAGATAATGACTACTTCGACGAACCGGAAGCGATTATGATAGCTGCCATTCAAGAAGCTGCTATTTACGAGAAACGCTCTTGGGCCTATCTGGAAAGAATCCTTCAGGAGTGCTTAAACAAAAACATACGTACTGTTGAACAGTTCCGACAAAAGAAAGCGGAAGCAGCTGCGGAAAAAGAGAAAAAGCTAGTTCGATTACCGAAGGAGGAACGGGATGAAAAGCGTGAGGGAATTCCTTCAGAAACCAAATATGATTATGGATTCTAAGGCGCTGGAAGACTTCAGACGGCAACGCGAAGAAGAAGACCGGGCACTGGTACAACAAATCTTAAAAGACAATGCGGCAGCCAAACGGGCGAAGCTACAACGTATTTTTGATGAAAACAGCCTGATACCCAAAAAACTATTACCGGCCACTTTCGATAACTACCGACCAGGAAATAAAAGTCAAGTATGGGCTAAGCAGAAGTGCTGGGAATATGCGGATTTCTTTGACCCAGAAGAATCAAGCAACTTGCTTATGACTGGACCTTATGGTGTCGGAAAATCGCATCTAGCAAAGTCTATTCAGAATCGGTTGATTGAAAACGGATATACCTGCATTTACATCTCGACACCGAAGCTGCTCACAAAAATCAGGTCCACGTACAACCGTGAAAGCGAGTATAGCGAGTTGGAATTGTTGGAAGTAATCGAGCAAGTAGATTGCTTGGTGCTAGACGATATCGGTGCAGAGAATGGCACAGATTGGACAGAATCCAAGGTGTTTGAAGTGGTGGAAAGCCGACTTGGGAAACACACGATTTACACCACGAACCTGAGTGGTAAGCAGCTTGAAAAACAAATTGGTGAGCGAAACATGTCGCGCTTGATGCAGGACACAGAAACACTTCAGGTAATCGGTGAAGATTATCGACGCCGTGGACTGAGGAGGGCAGGCGAATGAGTGATGTAAATCAAGACACTTCCCTTCTTGTCGAACCGGAAGCTGAGGAACAGGTCCTCGCCCGGATGCTGAGCGACGATCAGGCCATTGAAGAAGTAGCCGGATTTCTGCTCCCATGCCATTTCTACACCAGTAAATACCGGAAGCTGTACAAGGAGGCACTAAGACGCTGGGAAGGTGGCGAAGAGCCTGCGAACCTAGCAAACATGTTGCCGATGATGGAAAAGCTCGGTGTCGATGTGATGAAGCTTACAAACATGGCAATCGATATCGCTATCTGGGAAATGAAGCCACTGGCTGAGCGTCTAGTGCAGGCAGACGGTGTACGTAAGGCCATGAAAGCAGGATATGAGCTTATTCAGATGGCAAACATGAGCCGGATGCTGGACTCTGATGAAATCCAGCGCACGATTACCAAGGCCACAGAAACGCTCGCCGAAATTGGCGAGAGTCAAGCGAAAAACACTATGCGCTCGGTACATGACATTCTGATGGAGCATACGGACGAGCTCGAACAAACCATCTGGGGTGACGAAGAAAGCGAAGTCGTGGGACCTAGCATCATGACAGGTATGCCTGATTTAGNCCATCTGACGAAGAAAGCGAAGTCGTGGGACCTAGCATCATGACAGGTATGCCTGATTTAGACGAACTGACAAACGGCTATAAGGCGCCTGAATTAATCGTCATTGCAGCACGACCATCTGTAGGAAAAACGGCTTTTGCTAACCAGCAGGCACTTAATATCGCTGAGAAGTACGCAGAAAAAGGCCCTGTTGCTCTCTTCTCACTGGAGATGGCTGCTGAGGAGCTGGTAACCCGGATGCTTGGTAACCTGGCTCACTTGGAGGGATTAGGTAACCGAAAGCTGACCGACGAGGAATACAACAAATACACCATGGCTGTTGGTCTTCTGGCAAACCATAACATCATGATTGATGATGAGCCGAAACAGACTGTCTCCAAAATCAGAGCAAAGGCTCGGCGGTTACAGAAAGAGCAAGGTTTATCAGCTATCTTTATNTTCATCACCTGTGAAGGGCATGAACCGAGCTGACGTTGTTAGTGAGAATACGAAGGCACTAAAGAACATGGCGAAGGAGCTCGGCGTACCCGTTATCGCACTTGCCCAGGTAGGCAGACAGGTCGAACAGAGAGCCGACAAACGCCCGATGATGTCAGACCTTCGAGAGTCTGGGGAAATTGAGCAGACGGCCGACAAAATTATGTTTCTGTACCGGGATGAATACTACAACCGGGATACAGAGAAGAAAAGCATCCTAGAGGTCGACTTGGCAAAGAATCGGAACGGAGCCACTGGAAAACGCGAGCTTTGCTTTATCAAGGAGTATGGGAAAATTCGGAGCTTGGAGGTACAACATGCTGAGCAGTTGGCAATTGTTTAACGAGGTGGGGATGGCGTAATGATATGCCGGGTGTTGTTTCCTGAAAAAGCACGGGCCATTGATTTATCAGTTTCCCTGGCAAGCTTAGCAACACAGCTCATGAAGGCAGAAACCCACCAGCGACGCGTAACAGGGATACGGTTTAACAAGCAGGATAAAGCCATTGAGGTTGAACTGGAGGAGATACCGGATGGAAAAGAAACGTCGGAAGCCACAACCTAGCTCACGGCCAGTATTGTTGCCAAGGAAAGTCACGGATTGGATTCAAAACAATAGCACAATCGGCAGAACGAACGAGAATGCACTCGGCGGTGGCCGGCTGGCATGGAACGGGAGGAAGTAAACATGAACAAAAAGCAAATGCGCGACACAAACGCACTTTTAAAGCTTGAAAATATCGCACTGAAAGAGCAGTTAGCTGAATGGCAAGCCAAGTATGAGCGAGTTTTTCGGGAGTCTGCTCGAAAAGAGATTCAGCTTTCTAGGCAAATCTATTTCCTTGAGGAAGAGCTACGAAAGGCCAGCGGAGCCACAACGGAGCAAAGCGGCCTAGTTGATGCATATCGAAAAGTGTTGAGCAATGAGTTAGGCCAACAACAGCCGACGCCAGTACACATTCTCTGGACGGGGGTTTAGCAGGTGACACGCTATGTTGGCATTGACCCGAGTACCAAAACCGGAATCGTTGCTCTCTCGCCTTCAGGGAGGACGCTAGACGCTCGGGAGATAGAGGGGAAGGGCGAAGACCCACGGCGTATGTACAGCATCATACAGGCTGTTTCCCGGGCCATTCAGCCAGACGATATTATCTGCATTGAGGGATTCGGATTTGCTTCACAGTCAGGCTTTTTGCTCGGTGGCATCGGTTGGGGAGTTCGGATGGAGTTGTATCGCCGCGGTATCCCTTATCAAGAAGTATCGCCAAACGGACTGAAGAAATTCACGGGAGCTGGGGGAACGGCTAGCAAAGCCGAGGTTGCTGTAGAGACATTCAAGCGCTGGGGTTTTCAGTGCAAAAGCGACAACGTGACAGATGCTTACGTACTTGCCCAGATAGCTAGGGCGATGCATAAAGATATAAAAATCACCAAGTTTCAGCAGGAAGTTATTAACGTGATTCGCAATCCACAAACAAAATCTAAGAAGAAAAAGGAGAATAAAACAAGATGAATAGTGAATTTCGTGCACATGTAGCTGGTTTGAATACAACGGACAAGAAAATAAAGTTAACGCTGGAACTAGATGCGGAGATTAACCCAAACGCTCTTTTCTCGGTTCACCAAATGGTAGGCGAGAAGGTAATTGTTAACATGGGAAGCCCTCAAATGTCAATGAACTTCGATGAGCCTGAGAATGAAGAGATGCATCTTGAACAGCCAGCGGGAATCAAGTATGAAACGGACTCTTCTGGGGTTGTAGTGAATATGTTCCCGTTACCGGAGCCAACTCAGGAAGAAAAACAGGAGCCAGCGGCAGAGGGTGAGACAGTTATCGAGGGCGAGTTTACCGTGGTTACAGAAGACAAAGAAAAAAAAGAACAAGAGCGGGACAACACCGAACAAGGGCCGACAGAGGAGGAAGTCGAGGAGTACATACTCAGCGGCAAGGCTCCGATTTATGAGGATATTCCGTTCGACTTTCCGGAACTGCTCCACAAGAAAAGAAGCGGTACGACCTGGACGAAGATGGCGATGCAACTGGACACTTCGCTTGGTAAGCTGACACGCAGTTTCAAGGAATATAAGGACCGTGTAGCAAAGGAAATGCCAACGGCTTAATAATCGGTTGCCCGCCGGGGAGACTCGGTGGGTGGCCTAAGGAGGAAGAAGCAATGAGAATGCTTGACCTTTTCTCTGGCATCGGTGGCATTTCTCTTGCTGCTGATTGGGCTGGGATAGAAACAGTTGCTTTTTGCGAAATTGAGCCATTTCCTCAGAAGGTACTACGGAAGAATTGGCCAGAGGTCCCTATTTTCGAAGATGTAACGAAACTATCAAAGCAAACACTAACGGAAGCCGGGGTGATAGATAATGACCACTCAATTGACATTATTTGCGGAGGATACCCTTGTCAGCCTTTCAGTAATGCCGGGAAGCGACAAGGCCAGGCAGACGACCGCCATCTCTGGCCGGAAATGTTTAGACTTGTGCGGGAACTCCGGCCCACTTGGGTTGTTGGAGAAAATGTTGCTGGACACATCAGCTTGGGCCTCGATGATGTACTTGCTGACTTGGAAAGCGAAGGCTACCAAGCAAGGGCGTTTGTACTTCCAGCTGCAGCCGTCCAAGCCCCTCATCGAAGAGATAGAGTATTCGTTGTGGGCTACTCCGAATGCAAGCGATTCAGTAGGCAGCCACGGAGGAGGGCAGGGCAAGTCACTAAGAACGGACATTCACAATTTAAAGAAAGGGATATGGCCTACCCCAACAAACAGTATGATGACGATGGGAGATGTACAGCAAGCGAGATATTCAGGGAACGACAAGCGCAGACCATCTTATCAGGAAGCAAACAAAGCATGGCCAACTCCGACAGTGAACGGAAATCACAATCGGAAAGGTATATCGAAGACTTCGGGAGACGGATTATCGACAGCGGTCAAGGCATGGCCTACACCAGCGGCACAGGATGGGAAGAACAGCACGCTTCCTCCGAGTCAAATCGATCGAGATACAGTTCCGGGAGCATTAATGAGAGAAGGACAACAAGGACAACTCAATCCGGAATGGGTGGAGCGCCTGATGGGCTTTCCGATTGGTTGGACGGATATAAGTGGCCTGCAGGATATGGACAAGAGCAATATGGATGGGAGCCTCCTCGAGTAGCTATAGGGGTTAAAGACAGAGTTGGAAGATTGAAAGGGCTTGGTAATGCGGTTGTTCCACATCAGATATATCCGATATTCGCGGCGATTGTTGCGATAGAGTCGTAGTTACGATAAGGAGGGCAAATGATGAGCGGAGATAAGCGTGAAAAGAAACCAGGCGAAGCTTACATGCAAAAAGAAAGAAAAAACATCTATATGGCTTGTGAAGATTATGACTTCTGCTGGGGAAGAGATGAAGTCAAACAGTTTCGGAAGATGTGGGAAGCAGGAGAATCCTTGATAGACATATCTAAAGTACTTGGTAGGCATGTAAATGAAGTAGCCATATTGGTGATTGATCAGGCTGAGAAAAAGAAAATTAAAGTGCACGGCAGTAAGGGATACGGACAAGCTGTATAGCGCACTACGGCCATATTACGAAATGGGGTAATGACATTGGGATACAGCTTGATTCTTCAAGAAGTAGAGCGTCTATATAAGGAACGTCACTACGAATACGGAAATATCATCTCGTTACAGCACGTATCCGAAAAATTGAAAATGAAATGTGGAATGAGTGATAAAGGGATTCGGGAGTTTTGGGAGCAGCTATTTAAGGACTCCGACATGAAATATAAGTATACCTTTGTTACCTTACCTAAGTGGTCTGGAAATCATACTTATTTCCAAATATGTAACCAGCCTTTCTCGCATTTCATAATTCAGTTTGAGTAATACAATTTCGCAAAACAGCACATATTGCGCAATAAAAAAGGCCGACACGGGTCGGCAATTGGAGATGGTTTGTGGGAAAAAATTCACATCTTCAATATACCATATTCAGGAAAATGGGTAAATAAGGAAATTGATAGGAAGACATAAAAAAGAGCCAGTCTAAATGACTGGCCAAATAAAAAAATCTATGAAGTATGCTGAGGACTTGGGGGGTGAACGTCAAGTCTCATAAGGAATATAGCACAAGCCTATGAACGGATGAAATAGAACATATGGAAATGTAAGAAGAATGTAAGGAGGATGAATCACATGCCTAAATACGAGTTTCGAGTCAGCACAGGATATGTCGGTTGCAAAAGAACTGAAATCGTGGAAATTGATGAAGATGACCTGACGGGTAAGACGGAAGAAGAAATAGAGGAGTATGTTGAAAAGGAATGGGCTCAGTGGGTCTGGGAAAACATCGATGGCGGATTTTCGAAGGTGGAGGATGAGGAGTAATGAAGCTTGCTTTGAAAGAGGATTTACAGCAACAAATGATTGCTATAGCAGTTCTGGATATGCTGGAACAAGGCGAAAAGGTACATGACATTGCTGACGTAACACAAAAAATTGTTGGTGAAGTTTGGTACGGATATATAGCACAACAAAACGAAAAGAAGGGGTGAGAGGAAATGAAAGCAGGCCGTGAATTAGATATTGTTGTTGCTGAGAAGGTTATGGGTTGGGTTGTTGATGGAGACATTATCGAAAACGCAGACTTTGACGAACAGGGAAGATGTACTTTCCCCTCTGGCGATTACCTAATGAATAAAGAAACGAGAGAACCTTTACCTAACTACTCAACCAATATAGCAGATGCTTGGGAAGTAGTTGAGCAGTTAAACGACACAGAAAGTTATCTAGATATTAAAATCCAAAGTTGCATTGATGGCTGGTTCGTAGACTATTGCAACGAACGAACTGTTGCAGAAACAGCACCACATGCTATATGCCTTGCAGCATTAAAAGCTGTTGGATGGGAGGGTGAGGGGAAATGAAAGTCATATCTATCATTCAGCCGTGGGCCACGTTAATTGCTCTGGGTGAGAAGAAGTTTGAAACAAGGTCATGGAGCACCAAATATCGTGGAGAGCTGGCAATTCATTCGAGTAAAAAGGTAGACAAAGAGGCATGCAGATTCGAACCGATTCGTTCTGTGCTTACTAAACATGGCTATGATGAATCAAACCTACCAACGGGGGTTATTCTTGCAACATGTCAGTTATCAAATTGTTTCAAAGTATTTGCTGATAAAGGCACATCAGCTGCATTAGAGGCTGGACGCATGGGACGTATTGTTGAGGGCGATGAGTATAAATTCGGTGATTATAGCGAAGGACGATTTGCTTGGGAGCTGCGGGACGTAAACGCTCTGTATGAACCTATTCCGGCAAAAGGAAAACTAAATTTGTGGGAGCATCCTCTCACAGAAATGGTAGGTGAGACGCAATGAAAACACACGAGCTGAAAACTGAACCTCCATACTTTCAGGCGGTGCTAGACGGACGTAAACGGTTCGAGATTCGACACAATTATAGGGATTTTGAAGAAGGAGACAAGCTGTTGCTGAAAGAGTATGACGCTGACGTACATGTCTTTACAGGGCGTAAAGTAAAAGTGACGGTCACGTATATAACTGAATACGCACAGCAACCTGGATATGTAGTATTGAGCATCCGCAAGAACGGCGGAATGAACGACGTGGAGTTAAGTGATATCGAGGAACGGTTGAATGAGACTACACAGGGTGAATGGTTTCGGTATCACGATGAAGGGGCTCCGATGAACATTATCGGTACTTTCGTAGATGGCGAGGAAAAAGGCATTGGTGAGTTTTATCATGATGAGGATGTCGATTTCATTGTAAATGCACCAAACGATATGCGCCGACTGCTGGATGAGGTTGAACGGTTGAGAAAGGAAAATGCCATACTTAAATCCCAAAAAGTGAGACAGTTAACAAACGATATATGCGATAGGAATAACAAAGGGATGCAAAAATTATCTTCCGAATAAAAAACACCCTCTCTGGATTCGCGGTCCGGGGAGGGAGTCTCTGCTTTGGTAGCAATATTACTGGTTATCAATATTCTACCATGAGCAGGGGGAGTCGTCATGAATAAACATGTGTTTTTGGAAGAAGTATGCGCTAAGTGTCCAGGTTCACAGTGGGGAAAGTCAGCCATGTGCCGTATTCATGACATGCATATCGGCAAAGTACAGCCCCCAGTGGGAAGGGCATCAGGTGGCACAAGAGGAAGCATACCAGGAGCAACTTGCGTGGTGTGAATTAGAACCTGCCTTGGAAGCTATCCAACGCGTAGAACAGGATCTGCGTGATTACCACTGGATGGCGAAAGAGATTCAGGATATACAGCATTGGGATAAGCATCAAAAGCAATATCCGAGAGAGGTATGGGAGAGTCTGGTGGGAGCTGGTACGGCACAGTATGGTATTGAGGCATCGTTACCGAAGGCGAAAGGCGTAAATTCGGACGCAACATATAGAGAGGCACAAAAGCTCCTACGGAAATGGGAGCGCATGAAACGGTATGAGCGCAAGGTGAAGAAACTAGAGGCTTCTGTGGCTACGTTACAGGACGAGAGAGAGCGAGCAGTAGCCGAGGGAATACTAGACGGCTTGAAGATGTATGAAATTGCTCAGCAGCTTGATGTGACCCGTCAGACGGTCGATAGGATTCGTCGGTCGATGATTCGCAATTTGGCGTGGGATATGTATGAAGATGAAGTAAGGAAAGGCCTGTCGGCATAGCGGCGGGCTTTTTGTGTTACATATGTTACATTGTGAGTCATATGAAACTTTATGTTACACGTGTTACGATTTTTGTGGGAGAGGATTAGAGCGTGTTATGCTGGACGCAGGGAAAGATAAGCAAAGTACTTGTTTCTGAGAAGTGACCTATATTTATAAAAAATAATATTCACCTGTTTATTCCTATATAGATCTTGTTTAAGCCATTAACTTATACATCCAATTCGTTTTAAAACACGTTCATGATTAGCGTGCATAAATAGAAGAAACTTTTGTACTGCTTGTTCAATCTCCGATTGATTTTTATGAAATACATTGGAAATGATAGAGTCCTTTAGCCAACGCCAGAGTTTCTCAATCGGATTTAGCTGCGGTGAGTACGGTGGTAAAAACAACAAGTATAGTTGGTGGCGGTGCTCTTCTAAAAAAGCACGAAGTAATTTAGCCCGATGGATGCGTGCATTATCCATGATCATAATGACAAATTTACCTGCATACCGAGTGACCACTTTCTTTAAAAACAGTAAAAAGGAAGCCGCATCACAGGAAGAAGCTGTTGTACAAAAGACATCACCGCTATGAATATCAACCGTTCCAAACAAGGTAACCTGAGCGTGATGGCCATAGGTAGGGATTTGTTTTTGTTGTCCCTTTTCCGACCATGTAGCCCGTAGGGCTTGATACGAACGGATATGTGTTTCATCCTGTGCAAGCAGCACTGTGTTTTTGTCCATTAAGTTTTTTTTATTGTCTCTAATTGATGAAGAAATGCTTGTTGTTTTTCTGGATTCGCCTTAGCTAATACATACGTAGTTCGCTTCCAGCGGAACCCCATACGGATAAGCATATCTCGAATTCCCGGACGAGACATGGTGATGGAGAAACGTTTCTCTATCCATTTTTGAAGTAAACGGGTATCCCAAGATTCAACCGGTTCAATCCCTTCTCTTGCAGGTGTGCTTTCTTGCATAACATGCTTCACTTCTTCTTGCTCATGTGGAGACAAAAGAGGACGGTTTCCCGGAGGGAAATCTCGATGAAGAAGAGTAGAAAGCCCACCTTCTTGAAACAATTTGACATAGGTAGAGACGGATTGACGACAAATCCCTACTATCTGAGCGATTTCAATCGCTTGATATCCTTCCATTACCAGCCGAACGGCTGTAACACGTTGTTTTAAGAATACATCTTTCATCTTTTGCTCTTCTTTGAGAAGGCTTTCAGCTGTGAAACCATGTGTATTTGTAATTGTAAGTTTTCTCATCTAATACCGCTCCTTTTTTATGTTCGTAGGAGTCAGTATTGCCAAAAAATCATTATGTTAAAACTTTAGTCAATGCCTATATAATATTTGTTGATTATAACTTTAAATGAAAATGCTAGACCTAAAGGAGTATTTTACAATAAAGACATCAAATGTAAGTATTTTACTTCATTTGTTAATTGATGGATATTTGTGTGTTTGATAGAATCTGGATGTGTTAGTCAATTAACTATTTAAGGAGGAAAAGTATGAAAAAGGTAATTTATGCTCTGTTAGGTGCAACTTTGGTTACTGGTATATCAACAAGCGCATTTGCAGAAGAGGCAAACAAAAACCTTCAAGAACTTACTCCTGTTGTAAAGCCTATGGCAACTTTTTATGATCGTGAACCAAACAACACTGAAGCAACTGCTAATCCTTTCATTCTTGGACATGAAATTGAAGGAACCTTAGATGACGGTGATTACCACGACTATTATAAGTTTGTTCCTTCAGAAAATGTTACATACACTTTACA
This sequence comes from Aneurinibacillus migulanus, assembly GCF_001274715.1. Lineage (GTDB taxonomy): Bacteria > Bacillota > Bacilli > Aneurinibacillales > Aneurinibacillaceae > Aneurinibacillus > Aneurinibacillus migulanus. The sequence goes on from NZ_LGUG01000004.1 coordinate 1,019,624, forward strand.
GTTATCAGCACGAGGTGGCACAGATATTAGAATGTTTGTTTCTGGCAATGAATGGAGTTTTACAGGATGGCCGGGAGAGGAACTTACACTGCAGTTTAAGAAGGGACAAACCTATTACATTGACGTTTATAAGAATAGTACTGATGAAGCTATAGATTATAGTGTTTTTACCTATTAAAAATTAGTGAAGAAAGCTACTCTTTGGAGTGGCTTTTTCTTTTGCGTAACGTTACAAACGAGCTAGTAGAAATACTGAACAATTCGATAATTTTAGGGGGCGGGTCAATTTGACCCTACCTAGTGGCCGTTCCGAGGGAGCGGTCCTTTTTGTTGCAGGAAAATATCTCCTTTCGTCGAATGGTGTTGATGGGAGGTGGTAAAGCTATGCCGGATCTTAGTCTTGAGCAAGTAGGTCAGCTAATGGACATAGTGAAAGGGTGTCTAACCTTGTTGGCGCCTGTAACAGCGGTAGCTATTCTCGTTAATTTAAAATGGCGATAAGTCACTCTCCAGAGTGGCTTTTTTATTATCCATTTCCGTTATTGTTTATCCAAAAAACGTACTTTGATATCCATTTTCCGTACTTTAGTAGCCAAAAAGCGTACAATTCAGTGCAGTACTTGTGAATGGTGTTCGGAAAATACCTTTAGCAGGATATAAAAAAGAGGGGTGTGTTATGCTGGGCGCAGGGAAAGATAAGCGAGGCCGTTCCAAGGGAGTGGTCTTTCGTTATGTACTTTGATTTCATCAACGCTGCAATCATGAAAAAAAAGGAATATAAAAACCCGAATAATAGACTTGATTAAATGTCTATCACTCGGGTTGTAAAATTCAATAGTGAGCTAGTAATCGAGTATAAAGAACGCTTTTATTTTTTTGCTTTTGAATAAACCGGCATACCATCATCATCCGCATATAAAAGCATGTAACCACCAGCTACATTTTGCAACTCTGTTTCGTCTAATTCATACTCATTTCCTTTTAAGTCTGGAAGTACAACAGTTAAATGTGCACCAGCATTATCAACTACCTGTAGTTTGAACCCTTCAGGTAAATCTACGCCAATTACTTGTTTAACAGCACTTGATGGACTCTCTAACGCGATCTTACGAAACTCTGCATCCGTAGATGCTTTATCTTGAAATTGTTTTATTGCCTGATTTAATTTTTCGTTATTCCATTTTTATATTCCTCCTCTTACTATTTGGAATTTATACATTGATTGTAATGGGAAGATGTATATGGAACTGTAATTCAAACTACATAATTATTCATTTTTTATTAAGATCATATTTTGTTAATATACGTTAGCTTAATCAAGCCACTCCACAAAGTGGCTTTTTCTTTTGCGTAACGTTACAAACGAGCTAGCGAAACAGTGTAACAAAACAGTTGCCTCATCTAATGCCGTTTCGCTAGCTGGCTTGTAATGTTAAAACTTTGCGTTACAGACGTAACAGAATAGAGCATAAATAGCTAAACACAGGAACATTCTAAGGTGGATTTTTTAAATTGAAGTAAATGTATTTAAAACAATTAAATTAAATATATTTACATTTTTGTAATATTTTAATATATTTTTCTGTTGAAGTTTATCATTTGTTGGTATATTGTGGGTTTTGTAGGAAAAATTATGAAATGGAGGTTTGTAAGATGAAAAAAAGCTTCGTACTCAAAAAAGGCGCTATTGTTTTATCTACATTAGCAGTTACTGCTGGAATAACGGTACCTTCAGCAGCATTTGCAAATGAAGTACAACCTCAACAATTATCAGCAGTAGTAGAACCTGCAGCGGTAACCTCTAGTGAATATAATTATACGTACGATTGGCAGGAAAGAGATGCTTCGAGACGCCCGAGCTTTCCTTTTAGCACCTATAGGGATGGGGTTGTTAAATTTGCAATAAAACAGCTTAGTAGCGAGCAGTATTACACAGATGTATCATATAGGATTCTAAAGGATGGACAAGAAGTTACTCATTTTGATGTAATAGGAAATTACTCTGGTGATAGAACATATTACAACGATATTTACTTAGACTATGGCCACTATGAAATACAAGTAATTAATTTCTCAAGAAAAGGCGGACCTGGTGAAGGAGATCCTGCTCTTACTGATGGACTAATCCAGATTAAAACACAACAATAGTAAAGCAGCCTTTATAGTTTATTGTAATGGAAACAGAAAAAATATTGAAAAACGAAGCATCCCAATTCGGGGTGCTTTTTATTTTGCCTCGGAGGTGGGTGGTGATGTAGATGGCAAAAGGTAATCGAAGTGGCCGTTCCGAGGGAGCGGTCCTTTTTGATTAACTTCATAAATTTGTATATGTAGAAAAAATTTATATTATTATATAAAAATATGGAATTAAATTCCGATAACAGAAAGTGGAAACAAATCTAATACAGGGAGTGGTTTTTGTGAAAATATTCAAAAGAGCAGCTTTAGCTTCTACTTTATCTGTACTAGCATTAGTCTCACCTGCACAAACATTTGCAAGTGAGCAACAAACTACCCAGCCAGCAATGATAAAAGAATCCGATGTAAAGCAATCGGTACAGCAGATTACTCCAAGTAGTATTTATGATAATGCAATAGAATTTAAAGAAGGTTTAGAGGGAGTGAAAGGTTATATTCGTAATAAATACGAAACTCCTCAGTTTTTTAAAGTGAAATTTGATGCAGATGGGATAAAAGATGGACTGAAGTTCTTCAGCATTAGCGGAGATGAAAATCATCGATACAAAATTTTTGTTTATGATGAAAAATATTTAAGTGTAGGCGATAGAGAAAGCGATCAGGACATAGTTCTTTTTAATACAAAAGCTGATCAATGGTACTATGTAGAAGTCCGTCAAATACCAGGATATTCATATAGTAGTAAACCGTTTACAGTAATGGCTGCACGTTAAGTTTTAGGCAAGGTCGTAATGACCTTGCTTTTTCTTTTGCTTTAAAAATTCGGTAATAAAAAAAGAGGGGCATACACCCCTATGCTTCCTTCGCTATATTCTTTTCTATGTAGCAATGTGGGCAACGGGCTTTTGTGTTACATATGTTACATTGTGAGTCATATGTAACTTTGTGTTACACGTATTACGATTTTTGCGGGAGAAGATCGAGGCGTGTTATGCTGGACGCAGGGAAAGATAAGCGAGGCCGTTCCAAAGGGGAGGTCTTGTTGATAAGATTAGTAAGAATTTTGCTTTTCCTTCCGATAATTAGGATAAAAGGAGGGATATAATGGGTTACATTTTGATTATTATAGTGATTGTTGTTTTTATAATAAGTGCTTTTTCTATAGATAAAATTTTAGAAAATACTATAGCCATACAAATTAAAGAGAAAAATGAGGAGTTTATTAATAATTTCTGGGAAAAATACTATAAGAAAGACAAAGCTAGTATTCGTAAAGATTTACTAAGAGCATATAGTAAAATAGATAATGAACTTACAGGTAGCATCAAGGATAAAAAATTGACTTTGGATGATTTAAACAAGATGCAAACTTTAGCGGTTGTTCTTATAGAATCTAATAAGTCAGTAATGACTATTGCTTCTATAGGTATAACATTATTAGCAGCTTTTTTAGGTACTATAATTGCTGCTTCATTTCAAGGGTCAGAAACGAAACCCTTTGATCATCAAGTTAATGGTGTAATCATTTGGGTTGTGTATATTATAGCTGTAATGGTGTTTTTTATAAGAGCGCTTAATAAAAATAAAGCAAAAATAGAGCGTGCTACTTTAATCCAACAATTAGTCGAAGAAAAAATTAAAACATATCACCTAAATCAAAAGCACGTAGTTGATAAAAAGTTATAGGTATGTTTTTTATTGCAAAAATTTGGCGTAATTTTGGCATGAAAATGGCGTGAGATTGACACGCAATTTGGTGATAGGGGTGTTATGATGATAGTGTCAGAAGATAAGCGAAGGGGTCGTTCCGGGAGAGCGGTCCTTTTTTATGACCATAGTTAAAAATGATGATGGTATAAATGCTCATATGGAAAATTACAGGTTTGTAGTTTGGGTAACAGTTTTATCCTGCTTACCTTGTTAGAATAACTTCATCAAGATTCAAGGAACAATACTTATAACTTTTAAGTCGTGCTTGAATTTTGATGAATATAACCGAATGATATAAAAGGAGTTGCTAATGATGAAAAAGAAACTTATTGGCGGACTTATGATTGCCACCATGGCATTTTCTAGCGCTGGAGCTGTATCTGCTGCAAATATTGGAAATTTAAATGGGATGGATTTAAGTAATATGGATATGGATACAGCTTTAAAGTTTGTCCAATCACAACGAGAGCAGCTGTCAGGTTCTCAATTACAAAATCAAATAAACAACGCTCAGCAAATGGATATGTCCAGGTTTCAAAGTTTTCCGAGTAAGCGTAACGAAGCATTTGATGTGATGGTGAATTTTATTAAAAGAATGGAGGATAGTAGAAATTCAATTATCGGTAATATGCGCTAATGTAATTTGAAAGCAAATATAGTCACTCTCCAGAGTGGCTTTTTTGTTGTCTATTTTCGTTATTGTTTATCCAAAAAACGTACTTTGATATCTATTTTCGTTATTGTTTATCCAAAAAACGTACTTTGATATCCATTTTCCGTACTTTAGTAGCCAAAAAGCGTACAATTCAGTGCAGTACTTGTGAATGGTGTTCGGAAAATACCTTTAGCAGGATATAAAAAAGAGGGGTGTGTTATGCTGGGCGCAGGGAAAGATAAGCGAGGCCGTTCCAAGGGAAGTAGCCTTTTTTGTATTAAAGTAAGCCAGAATATGAATTAAAGGAGCGGAGCCGTAAAGCTGTGCTTTTTTCGTTGGTAGAAAACAAGGGAGGCGGACACGTTTGGAATTTAAAGATGCGGTTATAGCAATCATTTCACTGGTTGATCTAAATACATTAAGGAAGAAGCAAGGTAAAGCGGTAGCTAGAAGGTAGCGGCTCCCTTAATAATACATACATGGTGTAAGGATGGAGTTTCCTTTGCGCTTTAAAAGTTAGTTTACAAAATAGGTATTGCTTTACATTCTTGACATTTAAAGCGGTGTGAATTAGCGGATGCTATATTTGGATCAGTAATTTGAATAAAAAAGATATAGAAAAAAGGAGTGTAAAAAATGAATCAAACAGTAATTAAGTATCATGGAAGTCAGGCTGTAGAAACAAGCGTGGCGAATCAGGAACTTGTTCCAGCAGGATACCAATTTACAAAAATGTCATTGGAAGTAGACCAAGACTGCCATGTGCGTGTAAATGGCCAATCCCTCTTCATTCGTGCGGGCCGTGTATTTAACACTGAACCAACTGATCCGGCAATCACAAGTTTTGTTGTTGTGGATGAGGGTATTACATTTACTTGGATTGCAGTTTAGGAAGGAGGAATTAACTATGGGTTTTATTGAAAATACTAAGGGTGGTTCTAGTGTTCCTGTTGGAGCTGTAATGCACTTTACAACTAAAAATCCTCCCAAAGGATGGTTGAAAGCAAATGGGGAGGCTGTTTCCCGTACTCAATATGCAGATTTGTTTACTGTAATCGGCACAACCTTTGGTAATGGTGACGGTTCTACTACATTTAATCTTCCGGATCTTCGCGGGGAGTTTATCCGTGGATTTGATGATGAGCGTGGAGTTGACAAAGAGCGTATATTTGGAAGTTGGCAAGAAGATGAGTTAAAATCACATAATCATAACCTTGCTTATCGACTTCGTAGCGGAGAACAAGGGCCTCTTAATCAATGGGTTGCTGAGTCCTTTAATGGATCAGGGTATTATGACAAAAATAAAATAACACAAACTGGTGGATATGAAACACGTCCACGAAACGTTTCACTTCTAGCATGTATTAAATACTAGGTTAAAAAACATATTTATTAGAGAACTGAGTAAATTTAACTTACTACCTAACACGGAATAGGTTTAGGAGTTGTAACTACTCTATAGCACCCATGTGGTGCTTTTTTATTTTGCTTTGGAGGTGAGGTGATATGTAATGGCAAGAGCAAGAAGCCCAAACAGAGATAAAGCGTATAAGATGTGGAAGGACAGTGGCGGAGAAATGAAGCTAAAAGATATCGCTGATAAATTAGGCGTTTCTGCTTCTCAAATCCGCAAATGGAAGAATGAAGATGAATGGGAAAAAGGATTAAATCCCAATAGTAACGTTACTAATGCGAAAGGTAACGTTACTAAACAAAAGCAACAAAAAGAACGTACTCCAAAGCAAGACGTAATTGAGGCGGATGAAAGCGAGGAGCTCACTGAGAAACAAAGGCTTTTCTGTCTTTATTACGTCAAAACGTTCAATGCTACTCAATCAGCTATCAAAGCAGGTTATGCGGCGGATAGTGCTCATGTAGAGGGTAGCAGGTTGTTAAGAAATGCTAAGGTTTCAGCACATGTCCGAAACCTAAAAGCAACATTAACAGGCGAAATATTCCTTGAGGCGTTGGACGTTCTTAAAAAGTATGTAGCGATTGCTTTTGCTGATATTACAGACTTTGTTACGTTTGGTCAAAAGGAAAGGGAAGTCATGGGGATGTTTGGCCCTGTTGTAGATAAAGAAGGAAACCCTGTAACAGAGATCGTTAATTATGTAGACTTTAAAGATTCATCTATGGTCGATGGGACGATTATTACCGAGGTTAAGCAGGGCAAAGATGGCATATCTGTAAAGCTTGCCGATAAGATGAAGGCGCTTGATAAGCTGTCCCTGTATTTTGATTTGTTCCCAGATCAATTCAAACGGCAAATTGAACAGGAGAGACTACAAATCGAAAAGGAGCGGCTTGAGGTATACCGGCAACAAAATGCACCATCTAAAGCGAATAAAGCTACTGAGAACTGGGTGGATTCACTTCATCAAATTGCCGCTCGCCGCCGCAAGCTAAAAGAAGGTGGCGGCAATGAGTAACCGACCGTATAACGTACTGGTTGATATTATCGATGTGTACTGGGATGACCCGGTAGCATTCGCAGAGGATATGCTCGACTTTTATCCGGATGAGTGGCAACGAAATGTATTAATGGACTTGGCCAATCATCCGAAAGTGAGCGTCCGGTCCGGTCAGGGTGTTGGTAAGACCGGCCTTGAAGCAGTAGCTTGCATATGGTTCCTTTGCTGTCGTCCGAATCCAAAGGTTGTATGTACTGCACCATCTAAGGAACAGCTTTTCACCGTTTTATGGGCGGAAATAGCGAAGTGGCTTGAATCCTCCAAGGTGAAAAACCTTTTGAAATGGACGAAAACTCGTGTCTACATGATGGGACATGAGGAACGATGGTTTGCTACAGCTCGTACCGCTACACGCCCAGAGAACATGCAAGGCTTCCATGAAGATTACATGCTGTTCATTGTGGATGAGGCGTCAGGTGTAGCCGATCCGATTATGGAAGCTATTCTCGGTACGTTAACCGGTGCTGAAAATAAGCTTCTTTTATGTGGAAACCCAACGAAAACAAGTGGTACTTTCTACGATTCACATAACCGTGACCGGGAACTCTATAAAACGCATAAAGTATCAAGCCTGGACAGCCCACGTACAAGCAAAGAAAACATTCAAATGCTCAAGCGGAAGTATAACGAAGGAAGCGACCCTTGGCGTGTACGTGTGCTTGGGGAATTTCCGAAGGCGGAGGCAGATGCTTTTATTCCGCTTGAATTTGCGGAGGAAGCAAAGGCTTCTGGGGTAACGCCAACCGGGAATACATTGCATATTGGGGTAGACGTAGCCCGTTATGGGGATGATGAAACGGTCATTGCTCCACGTATTGGCGGAAAGGTATTCGAATTACAGTGTTATCACAAACAAGGGACCACGGTAACCACTGGCTGGGTGTTGGCCACCGCCCGCGAGTACATGAAAATGTATCCTCAAATTCGAAAAGTATTTATTAAAGTCGATGATAGCGGAGTTGGTGGCGGTGTAACTGATGAATTAGAAGAAGCTGTCTATGAGCAGGAACTTCCGTATACGATTGTCCCAATTAATAACGGTTCAACAGCAGACGACAATGAACACTATGAGAACAAGGGTACAGAGTGTTGGGGTATCCTTCGTGAAGAATTAGAAAGCTCGTTCTCTAAGAAAATACGTGGTGAATCGGTTGATATCGAACTTCCAGACGATGAAAAGCTAATTAAACAGCTAACATCAAGGAGGTATCGAATGACGTCTAAAGGTCGAATTATGCTTGAGCGTAAGGAAGATATGAAACGACGCGGCCTTGAATCTCCGGACCGTGCCGATGCTGTAGTATTATCGCTTGCTACCGTTGAAGAAACAGGATTTTACGTCATCGATCGCCCGATATAGGAGGGGTGTTATGTTCCAGAAAGTATGGGGCTGGATTAAAGGCTTATTCAGCCGTAGGAAAGGAGGGGATGTAGAAGTGGGGACTAAATGGGATGAAAAGACCGAAATCTTAGCTAAAGATGAATGGGACAAGCTGAAAAAGATTCTATCTGAGCACCGTGTTTTATTAAATGAAGTGGAGAAAGCACAGGAATATCATGACGGGGAATTCAAGATACTGAAGCGTAAGCCAAAGAGGAAGGATGACCCGAATCATCGTTTAGCACCAAACTATGCCAGCTTAATCATCGGCATGAAGTCAAGTTATATGTTGGGTATTCCTATTGCGTATGATGTTCCAAAAGGGATTCTCATGCAGAAAAAACGAAATGAAGATGTTCCAGAAGAAGTGTTCGAACAATATAAAGAAGAGTTTATGGAAGTGACAGAGGAAAATGACGACCATGCTGTAACAATGGAAGCCATGAACGATGGACTGATTGCCGGCGCTGCAACGGTCCTTTTTTATTTCAATGATAATTGGGACATCAAGTATCAAGTATACACGTTCAACGAATGTATTCCCGTTGTTGAAGGCAGGGAATTAAAACAGGCCATCCGCACCTATAAAAATGAGGACGGAATAGAATGCATCGAAATTTATGACTCACAAGCGGTTACCTATCTTATCAAGGATGAAGAGCAATACAAGAAGGACCCGTCCAAAAAAGTGAATCCTGCAGCTCATCATCTTCCTGTTGTTCCTGCGGCTGTATTCATTAATGGTAAGAAGGCAAAGCCACACTTCTCCCGTATCGCACAAGGGGTATCCGAGTTAGGTCCGGATGTTCGCTCCATACTGGATGAATACAGTCGTATTGTAAGTGACAATGCAAATCGTATGGATGTATTCTGCGACCCATACTTAAAGCTCATTGGTGCGCTACCCAGTACTGATGATGTAGATGAAATGCGTCGAAGACGGGTAATCGCTATGAAGGCCAAACAGGGGGATCAAGCAGATATCGGATACATTGAGTATTCTCAAGAAAGCGGTGGGATTGAGGCGCATGCTACTCGTATTCTTGATGACTTGTTTCAAACAACCAGTACACCAAAGATATTCAAGTCAGAAGCGGTCGGCAATCTTTCTTCTGTAGCTATCAGGCAGCTATACACGCCGCTGGATAACGAAGCGAACGAGAAAGAAACCTGGTTAAACAAATTCATTCGCCAAAAAGTCATTGTCATTACGATGATGCTGAATGTGCGTAATGCTGTACAAGCCGGTATAGACCCGGCCACACTTTTTTCTAGCGAGAAACCACCTGATATGCCTATCTATGATTGGCGGTGGATGTATTGGGATGTGAAACGCAACCTTCCGCAGAATGATAAAGAGCTGGCGGAAACTCTTATCAAGTACAAAGGCACACTAAGTGAGCGCACTCTTCTAAAGCAGATTTCTTATGTAGAGGATGTAGATGAAGAGATGGCACAAAAACGACAAGAAGCATTAGACCAACCAAGGGTACCGCTCAATAACATTGATGGATACCTGGATAACTTAGATGCTAAGATAGCCGGTCGGAGTATGGACGACGATGAAACGTAGGTGATGATATGGACTTCGCTACCCTTGAGAAATTAGTTATCGACCAGCGAAAGAAGCTTATCGCCTATAAAGATAGCCAAGTGCGGCCTTTGCTTCAGTCCTATGCAGCTTTATTAAAGCAACTAGAACAAGATATCGTCACCTTGTTCATCGATACAAACGTGCAAGGTGTATGGGATTGGGAAACAATCGCACGAACACAGCGCTTGGAAGCATTGTTTTTCCAAATAGAGGCGGAATTGCAGAAATTGGCTTACACGACCGAGCAAGGCTTACAAATCAGTATGAGTCGTGCTATCTCAGTTGATTATGCCTTTGCTGGTTATATCATGGCACGTGTATTAGATGGTGTTACACTTATTCCGCCTATCATCCCGCAACGTGCTATTGATGAAATACTACAGCATCCCTGGAGCGGGGATCATTTCAGTGGTCGTATATGGCACAACAAAGATTTATTGCGTACTACCTTACGCCGGGAGCTCACTCAAAGCATGGTACTTGGCGAGAGTGTACAGAAAACCACACGCCGCCTCCAGGATAAGCTTGAGACAGAAGCATACAAAGCGGAGCGATTAGTACGTAGTGAGATTATGGCAGCGGCAAACAGAGCAAATAAAGCCTATTACAAGCGATTTGATGAAGAGTACGGTGATTACAATGTACTTGAAGCCATCCGGATCATCGAAACACTCGACCGTAAAACATGCCGGAAGTGCCGTGAAATGGATGGGAGAGAAGTTCCTGTTTCTGAAGTAGATAGCATATCAGATATTGAACATCCGAACTGCCGCAGAACGCTTGTGCCAGTTGTAGGTGGCTTCTCACGCAATATTCAACGGGCCGCACGGGATGAGAACGGGAAGTATGTTCGTACGAATGCGAAAACATTTGATGAGTACGCACAAGAATACAACGTTCCTTCAAAATATTAAAACCTAATATATAAGGGGGTAATTATGATGAATGAAAGAGCATCTATATTAAAAGTTAGTGATTCAGCATGCGCTCCGCATAAAGTAGGAGAGCCAGTTGGGGAACCAAGCTCGATGACAATGATTAAAGCCGCAATGGAAACGGAAATGATTGTAGAGCGTTTGAATTCAAAAGTGAGGAGAATAGGTAATATTCTTTTTGGTTCAAGCGATTTAACTAATGGTAGAGGAGATAGCGGAAATGCCACATCTGTTATAGGAACTATTCATCAAACTATATACACAGCGTGCGAAACCGAGGATATGCTTGATAAAATATTGGATGCATTAGGGGATGAATAATTTGAAAACCTGTATCCACGCACGAGTAGTGCCGTTAGCTCACAATGTTTTTGAGGTTATCAAGAACCACCTCGATCTTGATTTTGAAAATGTTATACAGTGTAGCTTCAATTTAGATTATCAACGATCTGTGTTTTTGACTAAAATCGAATGCATTTTAACTGATAATACAGTTAAAAACATCAGCTTAGACGAAAAGCAGTCTCGTGATTTATGGTGTGAATTGGCGACAGCCTTTAACTTACCTAGTTATTCTGTCAAAAGCGCTAGGTTTGTATTGAAATCTGATGAACTGCCCGAATTTCAAATAAGTCTTTACCCATATGTATCTAATCCGGAAAAATTATCGAGCAATGGATTATTTTCTAAAGTGATTGGTTAAAAACTTCCGTTGAAAAGTAACATGGTGAGTTTGTATCAAAGAAAGAGGAGGACTGAAAAGATGAAAAAGCTTGAAAAAACTAAGAAACGACTGTACATGCCAATGAACCTACAGCATTTTGGCGGTGAGCCGCCGGGAGCAGGAGATCCACCACCTAATCCACCTGCAGATCCGCCACCAAATGAACCACCAGCTCCGCCAGAGACATTCACCGCTGAACAAGTAGAGGCGGCGCGAAATGCTGCGGTAAAAGATGCGAAAGTATCCATGTATAAAACATTAGGGGTTGCATCATTCAAGGACCTACAAGAGCGTGTAGGCGCTCAGGATAAGTTGTTTGAAGAGCTTGGCGTCAAGTCCGTTGATGAAATCAAAGACCTCCTACAAACAGCAGAGGGCAAGGCACAAACTGATGCCACATTAAAAACAGAGAATCAACAACTGAATAGCCGTGTGAAAGATTTGGAGATCGAAAATGCGTTTATCAAGAGTGCCACAGAGCACAAGCCGCATGACTACGATCTCCTTTTTGCTGCCATCAAACTACACTTGACCACGGACCCAGACACTGGAGCGGTCGATAACATGGCAGAGGTAATCCAGAAGGTAAAAGAGGAAAAACCGTTCCTATTTTCTACTGAAGGAGGTGATAACGGAAATACGCCGCCAACACCACCACCGCCACCGGGACAAGGAAATCCACCAGGGTCTTTAAAAGGAGTAGACCTTGGCAAAAGCATCGCGCAGCAGCGCAACCAACAAGGAGGGAAATAAGGTATGAATCTGAACAGACGAGAAACAGTTTATAGCTCTGGCAAGGAATACCTATATACTACTGCTGGAGCAATTATGGACGCAGTGACGCTTGATGCAACCAAGTTTAATGGACAAGTTAAAGCGGGTACTGCTCTATCCATTCAAGCAAATGGTAAGGCAAAACCTTGGGAAGATGCCGATACAGGTCGAGCTATTATTCTGGACCGTACAGAAAGAGTAAATGGTCAAGATATCTCATCTACTTGCTTAATCGCTGGCATTGTTCGAGAGTCGAAATGCACCGGCCTAACAGATGCGTTCAAAGAAAAAACTAAAAACATTGACTACATGTAAGGAGGACATTGAACATGGGTATTCTTTCAATTGATGAATTTAAGCGTGAGGCGTTGCTTGGTTATATCCAAGAACGCCAGTATCCTGTGATAGATGCGTTGATTCCATATATGCCGAAAGATGAGCAGGCATTTGACCTTGATTTTGCCTATGACATGATCGGAACAGCTAAAAACCCAGCGGCGGCCATTCGTCCATTTGGTGCAGTTGCTCCGCTTCGTGAAGGAGGGGAAATCAAACGAGTTGTACAAGAAGTAGCAAAACTTCAACATGCTCGTCGTATTGATGAACGTGACCAAATTCGTTTTATGAATCCGCGAAGCGATGCAGAACGTTCCCAAACAATCAAAAAGGTGTACGACATCGTGGATGACCTTGTACAAGGTACAAACCGCATGGAAGCATTTATGCGTGCTGCAGCTGTCTATGTTGGTAGATTGGTATATAAACAAAACAATATGCCTCTGGATATTGATTTTGGCATTCCGGCAACAAATAAAGTAGCTTTGACAGGTACAGACCTATTTGGTGACCATGCAAATGCGAAACCACTCGAAGTACTTATTGAATACGCTCGTATGTTCGCAGATAAAAATGGGGGCCTAATGCCAGCCGCCATTCACGTATCTCGGGATGTTCTTTGGGATATTACCAAGTGCAAAAACACGATTGATAACATTAAGGGAATCAATCAGGGTGCAGTAACCATTGATGAAGTAAATCAATTCTTAAATCGCTTCGGTCTACCTAGTCTTGCGTTGGATGATTACACGGTTTACTTTGAAGAAACGGATACAACCGAACGTTTACTTCCTGTTCGTCGTGTTGCTTTTATCGGAGTACAGAACGCACCAGCCGTCGGCTCATTGGTTGAAGGACCTACTGCCAAAAACAAATTTCAGCCTGGACGATACATTGACCCGAGAACAGATGATGACACGGAAAACGAAACGATTGAAGTAGGCGAAGCGGTGTTCCCGGCACTTAAATATCCATCTGCAATTTTCCATCTAGACGTATAGGAGGACTATTATGTCAAAGCAAAATATGAAAACCATTCAGGCGTTAATTAACATCCGCTACGACGGAAAAAATCATGCACCTTCTTCTATTCTCGAAGTAGATGAACAGACTGCTAACGAGTTGATTGAGAAAGAACAAGCAGTGGAGGTGGAAGCTGTCAATGAGAAGCCTCGTACTCGAAACAGAAGCCACGACCCTGTTTCCTAATCTCACTGGAATGGATAACTTAGGCGCCGCGCTATTACAGGCGTCTATTTTTGTCCTTTCGTCTTGTTCTCTTCCGATTCCTGAACCTACACCTGATGATGTAAAGCTGGTTGTTTGTCTACTTGTTCAAGTCATGCAGCCGGTCACACAGGTTAAAAGCGTGGAACGCTCCGATTTCAAACAAACGTTCGATACAAAGGACACGCGATGGCCTATGATTGAGCGGATGCTGAAGAAATACGGATATGATACAGGGGATCTGGAGGATAGTGTGGTGAGGTTCTATTGATAGACGGCTTAATCAATGGAATGGACCCTTATGATTACACGTTATTCCAACGGGCTAAAATTGAGCGTCGAGTAAAAGGGGACGACAAGTACAACCCTAAGTCAAAGATTGAAAAAATCGCTGAGGACGTTCCGTGCGGCATCGGGAACAAGACAGGAACAGCAACGGCTATACGAGATGGAATCGGCAATGTTGAAGTGCAACAACTTTATCTCATGCATACACGCTTCCCAGACATTAAGGCAGGAGATATTATCACTGTAACCGGTGGCGGCGTAGTATTTGGTAAGTACCGTGCCGCCCCACCTTACCCGGTTATGGATGAAAAGGGAGTCCATCATTATGAAATTACACTGGAAGTGACAAATGACGCTTAGTTTATCGGAAACAATTTCTATTATCTCCGTATTTTTGATAGAATAGCAAAAAAGGGGGAGATAATAGTATGAAAAAAGTATGGTTTGCTCTTATTCTTGTTTTCGGGTTACTACCAGGCGTAGCTTCAGCTCAACTTTCAGTAGAAGAAACAAAGATCCAAAGTGTGTACTATGATCCAGACTATAAAGCCTACTACATGGTAACGGCAGAAGATAAGTATGGATCTACTTGGGATTTATGGCTTGTTGATTCAAAGAAAGAAAATCCGAAATTAACAAAATCCTTGAATCAATCTTTCCTCAATCAAAAAGTGGAAGTGCTATATGAGGATTATAATACTGAGGACTATACTCAGTGGGAATTACTTGACTACACTCTAACAAATTAAACAGGAGGGAGGCTGTACATACAGTCTCCTTTTTCTATGGCAAGAAACGGGGTGAATACATGTCAGATGGCTTTGTCATTGAAGGATTAGACCAGTTTCACCGTCAACTGCTCGCATTCACAAAGAACAAATTCCCACGAGCGGTAGAAGCGTGGTGTGAAGGGTTAGCGATGCGTCTTATGGAGCGGGTTGCAGACTTAGCTCCAGTTCGTGAAGATCCGGGAGGCGGACGTCTACGAAACTCATATGTTACCGCCTCAATGGGGCAATCAGATGAGGATGCTTATTTCGAGAGAATTGGCCGTGGTGGAAACATTACTGTTCTTGTTGGATCGAATGTAGAATATGCCGACTACGTGAATACTGGTCACAAACTACGAAATGGGGCGTGGTGGGAAGGCTATCATTATTTCGATGATGCTTGGGATGAATTTGAGGTAGAGGCTGCTGATTGGTTAGCCGATCGATTGGAGGAATTATTCAGTGAGTCAGGCCTTAGCTAAATACGACTTGAATGGGGCCTTAAAGTATTTTCAAGATAAGACGGGTATTGCCGGCTTTGACCATCAACAAGCCCAAAACGCCAAGCGACCCTATTTCTACTTTGAGCCGCCCCGACCTGGAAAGGTAGTAGCCGCCAGCGGCTTCTTTCAGCACCGTGTTACTTTACACGGTGTTTTGTTTTGTCCACCGGAAGGGGAAGCAAATGACCAGAACGAGATGCAGGACGTTATGGCTGCGCTTGACCACTGGATTGCAGCTGACCGCTTCCGGATACAGTGTGCAGATGAGAACTACAACGCCTATCCTGCCTGGATGGAAGAGGTACAACTCAGTTATCAGAGAGTGGATGTGGATGTGATTGCTTTTCAGTTACGCGGAGAACGTTTTGTTAACTATCCGCAAGAAGAGCAAACATTGACCAGTAAGGTGTATAACAACAATGCCATTGAGAGAGGTGGGAGCGTATGGCAAAGAGAGCGGAAGTAAAAGAAGAAACGACGCAGGAACAAAACGAGAGCTTACTACAGGCCGTAACAGCCTCATACAAGCGCGAGGAACTTATCAGGCATGCTGAGTCAGCGCTAGGTGTTCCGGGCTATGTGGCAGCAGGAGTATTGACAGAAGACGAGTACACCGTAGCCGCAGCGAAAAAAGCGATTGAGGCATTCAAGGGAAAGGAAGTGAAGTAGTTTGAAACCATTTGTTGAAGGAAGACATGAAGCACAAGCAGGCGTCTTCTCTCGTTTTGATATGGTGGTGCAAAATGCCGTGGCTGAAGGAGCCCGCGGTATTATTGCCATGCCGTTTAAGTCTGATTGGGGTCCAGTAAAAGAGTTTGTGGAGCTCACCGCTTTTTCAGACGCAAAAGAAATATTTGGGGAAGGACAGACAGCTCGCTTGCTCCGTGTAGCGTTCTGGGGCAATCCACTGGCTGTTAAAGCCTATCGTATTGCTTCAAGCAAACTGGCAAAGGCAAAGCTTGCCCTCGATACAATCGAGATTGAAGCGCTCTATGCGGGTACACGCGGGAATAAGTTTCAAATAACTATCCGCCCAACGCTTGCGGACCCTGCTAAGAAAGAGCTGATTTTGACAGAAGATGCACTTCAGTTAGAATCCATCATCTTCGGTAGCATTTCCGAGTTGATAGAGATAGCAAATGACAGCGCCTATATCCGCGTGAAGAAAACAGGCGAAGAGATGCCAGTCGATGCGAGTGGTCAGGCGCTTACAGGCGGCCATTCCGGTGAAGATGTAACCACCACGGAATACTCTGAGTTTCTGAATGCGCTGGCGGCTGAATACGCAAACCGCTTTGTTCTGGATGGTGTAAAGGACGAGGCTATCAAACAGATGTGCATCCAATACGAAAAGGAACAGCGACAAACAGGGAAGCTCATTAAGTTCGATACAGGTGGTATGGATGCCCTCACCATCGACTATTACGGCGTAACAAACATAAAACAATGGGCCAAGAAAGACGGGATTAAATACGAACCGGAAGAGGTTGCGGTATATGCAAGCGCAGCAGCTGCATCTTGCCCGTTGAATGAATCGTTGGCACAGAAGGTCACACCGTTTGATGAAGTACAGAAGCTTGATAATGTGGCATTAAATAAGGCTATCAAGGAAGGGAACCTTTGCTTTATTCAAGAAGGCCGAACAGTGAAATTCTCCACACCGGTAAATACCATGACGACAATTAAAAACCTAGACTCGGTGATTACGTTGGATCCGGAAGCGGATGTAGATGCAGTTATCCGCACATTGCAGAAGATTAAAATCATTGAGGCAGCGGACTACATCTTTGAAGCACAAGACAAGCTATTCCAGAAGCCGATTAGTAAGGCGAATACGGAAGCAAGACGACTTGCAACGGCGCAGGAAATGAAGGACAAGCTACTTGCTCCCCTGGCCGCACAGGAAGTCATTGAGGGCGGTTCGTATAGTTGCTATCCGAATCCGGATTACCATGGGCCAGAACCAAAGAAAAATACTCACAAGGATGAGCAATACTATATCACCGCGTTCACGCTAATCGATGCGGCCGAGAAAATCTATAACCAAAACAAAGCGTCCTAAGGAGGTGTAATGAGTGGGAGCATATGACAGAGGATTGCCATACATGAAACCACGGGAAGTTGCCCGGGGGATGTATGGGCACGTTTATGATGACGGCGAATTTATGGATAACGTTACAGAGTTTGAAGCACGAATTAAATTTAAGAAGAAAGAAGTAGAGCGTGCTAATGCCTTTATGGATGGGAATCGCATCATGGGTGGTAAAGGTGAAGGGAAAATAAAACTTCATCTTACCAATGCGGAGTTCATGAAGCGGTTATCAGAGGACCCAGACCGTGAATATACCTTCATTGGTGATGTTGATGACCCAGATCCGATGACTGCGTCAGCAAACTATAAAGTGGTTATCAATGGCGTAAACTTTGACGAAGTACCTATTCATCAATTCAAGGTTGGAGAAACTATTGAAATCGACATATCT
This sequence comes from Aneurinibacillus migulanus, assembly GCF_001274715.1. Lineage (GTDB taxonomy): Bacteria > Bacillota > Bacilli > Aneurinibacillales > Aneurinibacillaceae > Aneurinibacillus > Aneurinibacillus migulanus. The sequence continues at coordinate 1,037,617 of NZ_LGUG01000004.1, forward strand.
TTCACGTTTGACGACTGGGAGTGGCTATAGGCCGCTCCTTTTCTCGTAGCTTTCTAAAACTAAGGAGGAATATATATTATGGCAGAAAACATTGAATTCATTTCATTAGAGGAAATCCTTTCAGAAGACTTGAATGTTGTGACAGAAGAGGTTCCCGTTCAACTTATTAACGGAAAGTACCTAAAACTTGAAATCAAATCAATTACACAAGAAGTAGAAGCGAAAATCAGGAAGCGCTGCACGAGGTATGAGGGAAGTAAAAAGAGTGCCCGCACCCCAGTTCTCGATGATGCATTGTATAGCTCCTTGCTCATCGCAGAAGCAACCAATGTAGATTGGGGGATGTTTGCGGAAAAAGTAGGGGCCAAGGTACCAGCTCCAGAATTCATCATTCCAAAGGTTCTCAGTTTGGGTGGAATTGTACAAGCAACTCAAGGAATCACGCGTATTTCCGGTCTGGATGAAGAGATGGAGGACTTGATAGCAGCAGCAAAAAACTAATTGAAAGCGATGGGGATGCGTCCTGGTGGCATGTTATGTTTCAAGAAAAAGGAATTGACCCGGACGATTGGAATGAAATGCGACCGCGTAAAAAGGCACTGCTCATCGCTTCAATGGAGATAGAGTCTGAAAAGAGAAAGAAAGAAGCAAATGGATAGTAGCTTGCAGCTACATTGTGATTATTGATATAATGAATGTAAGCTATAAGTAATGAATATACTAAAAAAGACCGCTCGGTGCTACCAACACCAAACGGTCCTGTACAATAGACGCTCTCACGAGGAGCGGCTCAGGTTTTGTCTAAGAAATAGATCGGTGACCTTGTCGGGGGCGGTCTATTTCTTTTTTGTTAAAAGAAGTGTCACAATGGCTACGATTACACCAACAAATGTTAGTGTGTATATGCCGAAGTTTAATGCAAGATTTGCTGCATCGTATGACACCATGTTCTCACCCCCTTCCATCAAGAAGATGGATAGTGCAGGAGTGAGCCGCCCCCGGAGCCTTGTCTATGTACAAGGAAAATTATAACACACAAAGCACTCTTAGACGAAAATGCTTTCTATTTTGGAAAAACCACTCCTTATCCTCCAAAAAGTAAGGTAAAATGTGAGGAAAAGGGGGAGATTGGATGGCTCTTTTTGGTAAGAAAGAGAAGCAAGAGGAAGTACAACAAGAGCTTGATATGTTGGTTACAACTACGGAGAACATCGGAAGGCCATATGAAGTACTCGGACTTGTTACTGCGAAAACGCGAAAAACAATCGATTTTGATTATGAGACTACAACAAACGAATTGGTACAAAGAGCAATGCGAATCGAGGCAGATGCCATAGTAGGTTTTAAATATGAAATATCAAATACAGGCAGTATAACTGACATAATAGCTTACGGAACAGCAGTCAAATTCAAATAGTTAGCATTAACAAAGTCACTCAAATTGAGTGGCTTTTTATTTTGTCTTAAAAAAGAGGTGGGCAAATGTCCGAGAAACGATTAGGCGCAAGGATCAGTCTTGCAGATCGCATGACCTCTCCCATGATGAAAATTGTTGGAATCATAACAAGAACACAAAGCGTTGCCCAAAAGTTAAATCAAAGCACGCAGAGAATGGGACAAACCATGAGTTCTGCCGCGAATCAGGCGGCAAGTGGAATGTCTCGTATGAGCACTGCGGCAAATACCACGGCCAATAGCGCTACAAAAGTCGGGAGTGCAGCAAGAAAAGCAGCTGACGCCGCAGAACGTTCTGGAAGTGCCGCAGAAAAAGCAGCTCAAAAGTGGAAGAAGCTTGGCGAACAATACGGTACTACAAGCAAAAAAGCCACAATGATGATGAGTAACCTTGACCATGCATCGGGTGCGCTCCAAAATACCGGAGCTGTAGGACTGGCAATGGGCGGAGGAATCGCATACGGAATGACCAATGCGGTCAAAACGGTTTCTCAGTTTGATGATTCTATGTCATCCGTAAGAGCGAAGACTGGGGCAACAGGTGAAGCGTTTGAATCTCTGCGAAATAAAGCACTTGAACTAGGACGAACCACAGTTTTTACAAGTTCGCAGTCGGCTGATGCAATGGACAAGCTCGCCATGGCTGGATGGTCAACAGATAAAATTCTGGCTGGAACGGGACATATGCTTAACTTAGCATCTGCCGGGGCGATGGATTTAGCTACAACAGCGGATATCGCATCCGATATCATGACAGCCTTTCAGATTGGGGCAGGTGAAGCCGGAAGAGTAGGGGATGTATTAGCGAAGGCCGCCACTTCTGCGAACACAAGTGTTGAACAGCTTGGATATACGATGAAATATACAGCTCCTATCGCTCAAACATTTGGTATGTCGCTTGAAGAAACAACAGCGATTGGTGCTAAGATGGCCGATGCCGGTATCAAAAGTGAAATGGCTGGTACCGCCATGCGGGCTGGTCTTACACGCCTTGCTGCGCCGCCAAAACCAGCCGCAGATATGCTAGATCATCTAGGTATTCAAACGAATATCAAAGGGAAGATGCGACCCATATTTGACATATTGACTGATATTGAGGCTAAATTCAAAACAATGTCTCAAGCAGAACGGATAGATGCTGCGAAGGATCTGTTTGGTCAAGAAGCAATGAGTGGGTGGCTATCCATTTTAACATCAGGAACCAATAATCTAAAGCAATATAATGAACAGTTGATGAATAGTGGTGGGGCATCCGCTGAAATGGCTCGTATTATGAATGATAATATCGGCGGTGCATTCCGTGAACTCAATTCAGCGGTCGAAGGTGCAGTTATTTCAATAGGCGATCAATTGAAAGAACCTGTGCGGAAAGTTGCTGAGTTTCTAACTGCTTTAATTGGTAAGTTCAACTCTCTAGATCCGACAACGAAAAAGATTATTGCTTTTGTTACTGCAATAGTATCTGCATTTTTATTACTTGCAGGACCATTGATGATTTTATTGGCGTTGATACCTAGTATCGTAACTGGTTTTGGTCAAATTGCTAGTCTTTTCGGAATGACTGGGGCAGCTCTTCTAGGCACAATCGCTCCTTTTCTCCTGGTTATCGGGGCAATTACAGCAGTCGGAATTGCATTCGTTATACTCTACAAAAAATCAGAAACGTTTCGTAATGGTGTAAACAAGATCAAAGATACATTTGTCTCTGTGTTTCATTCCATTATGAATACGGTCAACAGAGGAAAAACGATTATCTCTGGTATTTTTGATTTGTTCAAAGGAGACAGCGGAGGAATAACTAAACTGATTGGAGCTGGAGTAGGCACGGAAATGATTGGCAAAATCACTTCCGTAGTAGCGAAAATCAAATCTGTATTTCAAAGTGTAGTTACATTCTTTGTCCAGGTATTCAATCGAATCGCCGGGTACTTCCAAAGTATATGGCCGTTAATTAAAAAACTTTTCAATGATATCCGAGCATTCGTCGCCTTTATTTGGCCTGCTATTGCTGGTTACATCTCAATTCAATGGGAGATTATAAAAAATGTAGTAATTGTAGCTGCTACGGCTATATGGAGCGTGATTAAGACCGCATTTTTCACAGTGTGGGAAATAGTGAAAACAGTAATGCAATACATCTGGAACATAATCAATATTGTTTTCACTGTGATAGGCGGCATTGTAAAAGCCGGTCTTCAGGTTCTTACTGGAGACTTTAGTGGCGCTTGGGAAACGATTAAGCAAATGTCAGTTTCTGTGTTCGAACAAGTAAAAAAGACAATTGCTGACTTTATAACAGGGGCTATCAATATCGGAAAAACGTTTCTACAGAATATAGCACAGGGCTTCTTAGACAACATGTCAACCGTGCTAGAAGCAGCTAAAAGTGTATGGGAAAGAATAAAAAGTGTCTTTACTGGTGAACAAATCAATGTTTCTCCTAATGTCCAATATAATCAACCGGCTGGACCGCCAATTCCACCAGGATACCGCGCGTATGCGAGCGGGGGATTAATTGACCGCCCACACCTGGGTTTAGTAGGTGAAGCAGGACCAGAGATGATTGTACCGCTCTCAGCTTCACGGCGTGGCCGTGGGCTTGAGTTATGGCAGCAGGCCGGGAAAATGCTGGGGGCTATTCCGTATGCGAATGGTGGCCTTGTTGGGGCGCGCAATGTTCCCGAACGTCAAAAACCTTCTAAACCACCATCAGGAATGAGAGGTGCGGGAGGAAAAGGAAATGGCGGCCGCGGTGCTGGTCCGATACAGAATATATTTCATATTTCTATTACCGGCGATCAAGTTTCCGCTATGGGTGAAGATAAGGGATATATGCGAAAAGTTGCTAGGGAAATAGCAGAGGAATTACTGGAGGAACTTATGGAGGCCGCTGACAATTACACAATCGATAACCTTGGGACGATGATGGAGTAAATACGTTAGATGTTGACTCGATGTTGCCAAAAGCGAGGTAAATTGCAATACAGTGACATTGAGTCAACATCCTTAAATTTTTAATTTTTATTAGCTAAGGCACGAACCTTTACCAAGCGTTCTTTGAACTTATTAAGTTTCGGAATGCGATCCACTCTTTTGTGACAGACAATATTCTCGTAAACAAAGACAGCCCTCTCCAAGACCCGTATTTCGTCTTTAAATTGTTTTTGTTTACGATAGATAATAGCTAATCTTTGGTATGGATGAGGCCCATCATATCCAACTTCGATGAGATGTTCATAAATTTCAATAGCCTTTTGCATATCACCAACCCTTTCAAGGGAAATAGCTTCATTATCTTTTTGATAGCCATACGTTGTTAATTCAGCATCAAATACATTGCTCATATCTTCTCCTCCTTTCTGATTAACCTTGGAAGAAGTCGCTGTTTTATAACCCTGGCTCTTCCATTTACCATAATTCTACAGGTGAAAGTAAAATCCTGTAAAAAGATTTTGAGGAGGGACACCATATGATTTATATCATCTGTAAAAAAGGAAAATTAACATTCCCGGTCACTCCTGAAGTCATCGGACCGGAGGGCGGGGATGCGCTATATGACGATGTAGAGGTATTAAAACAGGGAACCATACCATTCTTTAAAGGGACCAGCTTAAAAACGTATAGCTGGTCTTCTCATTTTCCATTGAAACCAACGTCGTATACGGAACCAACTGCGATTAACGTTCTGACTGGGACGCTAAACCCGCCGAAAGAAATTGCTCAACTACTGGCAACACTGCGGGATACTGCAGAAGTCATTACGCTCTACATTACCGAGCTGAACATTGAACAAAAGGTGCAAATTCGTTCCTTTACGCCGCGGCAGGTGAAACCAGGAGATATTGATTATTCCATTACGATGGTGGAGTATCGAGAGGTTAAACTGGCCATAAAGCCAAAACAACAGGCAGGGACGAATAAAACCGGACAGGCAGTGAAGAAAGTAGCAAAAGCAGCAAAGGCAGCAAAAAGTAATCAGGGGCGATCGCCAGCGAAGAAACCAGCAAAGAAGTCATCGCCACCACCATCAAAGAAAACACCCAAGAAGACGCCGTACAAGAAAACAACGAAGGCAAATAAGCCCTATACACCCAAACGACCTGCTCCACCACCACCGCCGAATCTCCCTAAGTACATTCCAGGAGGGAGGTCGCGTGAAGATTGATTGAACTTACCGTTAACGGCCAAGACGTTACTGATGCGATTGTTCCACCTATCACCTTGGAAGACGATATAACGACGGGTCCTGTATCTGTTGATATTACCTTAGTGCGAGTAGCTAACCTGAAAGTCGATAATGGGAATGTTGTGGTGCTGAAGATTAATCAAAAGTTATGGTTCTTGGGCTTTGTATTTGAATGGAAGAATACGAGCGATTCGAAAAAGACCATTCGAGCATACGATCCGATTAAATATTTCTTGAAGGATACAGATGATTTCTCGTTCCTTAAAAAAACGCCTACTCAGGTGATCAACTATCTATGTAACACGTATGGCGTAAAGAAAGGAACGATCGTGAATATCCCGATTGTCTTTCCTACTCTGTACTTTCAAGGGAACAAGAATTTGTATGAAATTATCTTAACGGTTCTTTTTGAAGCAAAGAAACGGAACGGAAAGAAATACTGGGTGCGATTTGATAACGGCCTGCAGGTGTTTGAGAAGGTACCACCGCAGAAAGTGATTATTCTCGGTTCCGGTCTTGAATCCTCAGAGTATGGCGAGTCCATCGAAGAAATGTATAACCGTATTCGCATTGTAAATCGAGAGAAGAAAATATCTGTTATTGCTGAAGATAAAGGCAGCCAAAAGAAATACGGGATGATGACTACGCTAGAGGAATTCGACGCCAAGACGAAAGCGGAAGCATTGGCCTATGCCAAAAAGAAACTAGCAGAGACAAACAAGGTAACCAAGACCATGAGTATTAGCCATGTTCATGGACTACAGGAACAACGCTTTTGGTCTGGCGATTATATTTATGTTTCCGATCCGACTGTAACGATTGCGGCCAATGGCTACTACTTTAAAAAGGTATCCTATGAAATCCATCTTACCTATGTTCGATTATCTGGGGAGCTTACGTATACCGATGACTTACCAGTGATTGAGTACGAGCCGCCAGAAGAGAAGAAAAGCAGCAGCAAGAGCACAAGTAAAGGGAAACAAACGAACACAGGAAAAGGCTACAACTCGAAGGCCGCTAGAGAGGCTAAGAAGAAAGCGAAAGAACTTGGTTTAACCATTACCTCTTCTCGCCGTAGTGCCAAGAAAAACGAACAAGTAGGCGGCTCGAAAACAAGCTACCACCTGAAAGGACAAGCCTACGATGTAGCAGGACCAAAAGCGAAGATGAACCAGTTCGCTGCTTGGGCGCGAAGCAGTGGGCTATTCCGTAAGGTGCTCTGGCAAGTCAAAGGGCATTACGATCATGTCCATGTCGATTGGGACTGATTAGGAGGAAAAGGGATGAAAGATACAGCGGAACGATTTGCTCAAAAGTTTAAACCTCCACAGGCGAAACACGGCGTGAAAATCGCTACTGTTATCACCGACAAACCAAAGGTAACGATTCAGCTTTCTGGGAGTGAACAGGCGTTGACGCTGGATTTCTTTATCACGCCAGACGCAACTGTCTACAAAGCAGGCGAGCAGATGCTTGCATGGCCTGTTTTAGGCGCTACTGTCACCGAAGCTCCGTATGTGCTTCTTCCACTCAATGACGGCGCATTTACGGCGGTCTACAGCGCTTCTGGGCAGACCTTTACAGTTGATGCGAATGGGGCGGTTATCGAGCAGAAAGATGTGAAAATGCCACCTGTCGAGGACGGTAAGACGGTAGTTATGATACCAAATCGTTTTCCTGAACCACTCTGGGTTGTGACATGTGTATATCCGTAACCGCTTCTGTTAGAGGCGGTTTTTATTTTGATAGAGAGAAGGTGAGGACATGGGATTGCTTCCAGAAATCGACCTTGAACAAGCCGCACAACAAACATCAATGGAAGAGCCGGAAAATCCAACAGGGTACCTGACTCCCTTATTTGATTTTGAAAAAGGGGAGTTTGTGACAGACCGAAACGGCAGGATAGTGGAGGATGACGGACTGAGAGGCATGCAGACAATCATCAATAAAGCACACTATACTGCACGCTGTGCCTATGAGATTTATTCCGAAGATTACGGAACGGATGAATTTGATGCGCTTGTGGACCCTGCTCCTGAAGATGTGCGGCAAATCCGGATTAAAGAGGCCATTCGGGATTGCTTAATTTATGACGATCGGATTGTCGAAGTCGGGGAGATCGACCTTCAAAGGACATCAGATGGATATGTGGCCATCTATGAGGTAGAAACCATATTCGGTACGTTTCCAGTAAGGAGGATGGTCAAATGAATCCCCCTTGGTTCGGAGAAGAGATGGAGGATATCTTACAGCGAATGCTTGATGATATTCCGGATTATCGAGATAAACGCGAGGGCGGCTTTATCTGTGATCTCCTTGCTACTATCGCAAATGAACGTATCCGTTCCAGAGAAGAGAACTTGGAGCTTATGGAAATGCATTTTGCTGATACAGCAACCGGCGAAGACCTTGACCGTGTGATTGAGTCACGTAGCCCCCTAAAGCGTGGAGAGGCAAAGCCGGCTAAAGGGCCGGTTCGAGTCATCGGTATTCCAAAAACGCCGCTTTCTGCAGGTACTTTGTATATGAGTATCATACCAGACGAGCAAAGCGGATTGGTTGAATTTGAACAGTTAGAAGATGCCGTTATCGGGGAAAGTGGCACCGTGATAGTAGAAGTCGAAGCTATGCTTGGTGGTCAGGTTGGAAACATCCCAGCTGGCACTATCGCTATTTCTGAACCGATTCCTGGGATTGCGGATGTTGAAAATTTGGAGGCTTTCACAGGTGGCATCGATGAAGAAGAAGATGAAAGTTTTCGCGAACGCTATCATACTTGGGCGCGAAGTGATGCATCGAGCGGGAACATTGATCATTATGTTAAATGGTCGCTCGAAGTTCCAGGCGGTGGCGTAGGTGGCGTGCAGGTGATTCCGTTATGGGACGGTCGAGGTACCGTAAAGGTCATTCTGATTGATACGGATGGGAAGCCAGCCAGTTCAGATATCGTTCAAAGAGTACAGGATTATCTCGCTTCCGTTCCGGCAGAAGGAGAAGATCAGGCACCAATCGGAGCCACCGTTACCGTTGTTCCAGCAGAAAAAACGGACTTAAATATATCAGCTAAACTGATTCTTTCTGGGACAAGAAGTATCGAATCTATTACAACCGAGCTATCAAATAAGCTATCTGAATTCTTGACGAAAGAAGCACGAGCGAATTGGAACCGTAGAGCACAGCCGTACTATGTAAGTGCCGCTAAAGTGGGCTCACTTATTTGGGGAATGGACGGTGTAAAAGACTACCTTGAGCTTGTCATAAATGGAGATGCCAGCTCTGTTGAAATCGAAGGCGGGAAAGTCGCAGTACTTGGGACGGTGACCTTCTATGAGTGAGCGAGTCGACAGGGCTTTCTATTCTCTCCCTCGTTATTATCAAAGCAGCCAAATCACTGAAGAAATCATTCGTGCGGCAATGAAAGAATTTGACTACGATGAACAGGAAAGGGACGATATCTTCGCGCAGCTCCTCATTGTAACCGCAACTTGGGGGCTGGAACGGTGGGAAAAGGAATTCGGTGTACAACATGCACCTGGCGATTCATATGAGTTGCGACGGGCTAGGTTAGAAGCAAAAGTGATTTCTAAATCAAAAAGTAACCCGAAGCGGATTGAAGAAATCGTCAACTCCTTTGTTCCGTCAAAAAGCGCAAAAGTTTATCGTATTCCTGATGAGTATGCATTTGAAGCGTTTGTTCCTGTTGATGAATTGCAATGGATGCCTGAAATTATTAAGGCCGTTGAAAAAGCTAAACCTGCACATTTAGAGTTTATTCTTACAGGTATTTATAGAGCTGAATCTATTATCGTTGGCGGGGATGCACGAAACTTTGACGTAACCTACCGACGCTGCGGTGAAACCATTACCGAAGGTGTTCTAGATGGACAACTTGCATGGGCTGGCGTAAACGTCTTGGGAGATGCTTATGGCTTTGCTGTTCCATATCGACGTTGTGGAGAAGCCTATACAGGAGAGGAGGCGTAAATCTTGGCTGAAGGAACGGTTATACAACCGAGATACTTAGACATTATTCGCGATGCCGCAGATGCCGCTGTCGCAAAATCACTGGTCACCATCAATGGGGAGCAAAAAGAATTTCCGATTTATCGTACCTTGGTAGATGGTTATAAGATTCGAAAGTATATTTACATTCAAAACGACACTGGACATATCACAAATGCCGTATTGTTGGACCATGCTGGAAACCAATTAGCCATCAAGCCTCACAATGTACAAAAGGGTACCGATGGCTTTGTGATTTGCTTTGAACTCGAGATTAAACTGGAGGTGAAATAGATGGCCGGATATATACCCATTCGCTTTAAAGATACGATTAAAGACCCTATCACAGGAGACATCATTGAACGGGGAACGCCATTAAATCAGGTAAACCTTGACCATGTAGAGGATGGGATTCTTTCAGCTCATGAGAAACTAGAATTAATGGAGTTAGAAATGGCCCGTATGAAAGTCTATATGGAAATCGACGGTCGGGTTACAGGGGGAAAAGGGACGTTTTTTGAGACGATGGACGGTGTAGAACCACACCTGATGCGAAGGGAGACAGCAGAGGCTATGCTTCCTGTTCCTGTCAACGCAAGCTCAGAACCAATTACTCTTTCTGTCTTTATGATAGACGATTCTTTTACTAGCGGAGAGGAAGTCACTATATATGATGATGAGGGTTGGGAAGAAGTCGTCATACAGGCTGTTGAAGGAAATAAACTTACTCTGAATCACCTGCAGAACAACTACAAAAAAGGAGCTATCATTTCTCGTAGCCCTTCCAAGCCTGATCCAGCGACCAAAACGATGAAACCGGGGGTGTTCAAGACGTATGATTTGTCTTTCCGAGAAGTATAAAACAGGTACGTTGCTCGAAGTGTCCGGGCGTTCGATGGAGCCGACGTTGTGGGATGGGCAGATTGTTGAAGTGATGGAAGGCTACCATGATGGCGATATCGTTGTTGCTGAACATGAAGGAAGCCTTATCATTAAACGCTTAGTCGGAGATAGGCTGCTGGGGGATAATCGGGAGATATCTACCGACTTTTTTGTTGTTGATGTACGTATTCTTGGACAGGCAGAGGTTCGGACAAAAGAGGAACTGGAAGAAAGAGGGGTACAAGTTAATTGTCTCCATTTAGTGAAGGTGGAGGCCATTAGTGGTACACGTAGTGCTTATAATATTCCTGCAGATGCAAATTGGGCATCACCCGAAAGCACTGATGGCAATTATTACGTATATGGGATGCGAGATGGAAGAAGACAATGGGTTAAAGGAGCAGAGCAGATTCCCGAAGATGCAAATTGGGTTGTACCCGATGCAGACAACTTATATTATATTTATGGTATGCCAAACGGAAATGTTAGTGGTACACCTAATGCTTTAGATATTCCCGCAGATGCAAATTGGGCGTCACCTGACAACGTTTATGACAGCTTTGATTATTACGTGTATAGTATGTCAAATGGAACTATAAACCGTGTCCAAGGATCAGGTCGCATACCTGGAAATGCAAACTGGGTTGTACCTGATGCAGACAACTTATATTATATTTATAGTGAGAAGAAAAACCAATTTCCAACGATCTCTCTTTCAACTACTAATAATATGACCTTATCACAAGGTAATTGTGTGTTATCTGGGAATGTCATTGATTCAGACGGAGACACAGTTACTATCAGTGCAACCATCAGTGGTGTCACCAAACAAACGACTGTAACAGGTACAGGTGGTTGGTCGCTCTCTTGGCCGGTAATAGACTTAGCGCAGGGACAGTACTCAAACATCATTATTACCGCAAATGATGGTCGAGGTGGTACTGCTACAGTAAACTACACGGGCTTAATTACGATTGATAAGACAAAACCGTCTATTGCTATATCAGGTGTTTCTGAGGGCCAGACGTATACAACAGCCACACCTGTATTCTCTGCGACTGATGCGGGCGGTGCAGGGCTGCAGAGCTGCACAGCTACACTAAATAACAATGCATATACATCCGGCACACCAATTACGATTGGTGGCAACTACACGCTCGTCGTTACGGCGCGCGATCGAGCGGGCAATGTCAGTACAAAAACAGTTAATTTCAAAGTAAACAGCGCGCCAACTGTAGAAGTATCGACCGCTAACAATCAAACGCTATATGAAGGGGATTCTCTTATCATCTCTGGCAGCGCGAATGATGTGAATGTAGGGAATGCGCTTATCGTGAAGTTGAAGTTTGATGAAGAGGCAGAAAAGAACATCCTGGTTACCACATCAACCGGCAACCCACAACCGATCAGTTACACCGTCACATTTAAGAATGGTCGATTGTACGATGCGGCAGGCAACCCAATTACACCAGAGCTGAACAAAGATGTGGTCCATAGTTTCACGGTGTATGCCAAGGACGACAGCGGCGCAGAATCAGCCCACATTACACGTCAATTTATGGTGGTACCTAACCGAAACCCGCTTATCAGGATCAACCCGTTAGAACCGCTAACCAGCATGGTTCCGACCGATACGGTGACTATTAGTGGGACAGTAAATGATCCAGACGAAGGCGACACTGTAACAATGGAATACAAGCTGAATCAAGGACCATTTCAACCTATCGCTATGCAAGGGGAAACATGGTCTTTTTCTATTTCGGCAGGTGATTTGCGAGACGGAGAAAACATCATTGAACTAAAAGCGATCGATAATAAGGGTGGTGTAACTGTAAAACGAATGGCGATTGACCAAACGCCCCGGATAGTACCAGTAAAGGTTTCACAGTCCCGGTATATGATTCTACCACCCAAAGGAGAAATGAAAGGTTTGGTTGCATGGATTCAGCGAAAGAAAGGGGACTTGCAGGTCAAAGGCGACTTATCGATTGTTGCAACTGGACAGCCAGAATTCTTTGTTCCGATGGAGAAGACGTCAGCGGAATTGTCGCACGCCCTCGACGAGGACCAGTTCATAGGCAGTGTAGAAACAGCCGGGCAAAACGTAACAATCAAATTGACAGAGACGCGCACTGATGCCTTAAATTCGTCAGCTGCCATTACAAAAATTGCAGGGGTGATTAACTAATGACATTAAAAATCCGACCACGTAATGAAGATGGCTCTCTGGGTGAGTTTGAACCGGTGTTCCCAAAAGAAGGAATGTCACCAGAGGAAAAGATTGCGTTTCTAGAAAAAGAGTTAGCCAAAGAAAAACAACGCAATAAGGATAACAGCTTTGCCATTATGGAGCTGTATGAAGCGCTTGACGCGATGCAAAAGGGAGGACAATGAGGTGTCAGTTGCAAAAGTCTATGTCAATGCCATAAAAGACGGTGATATTCAAATCACTGATGTTCCGGCAAGTATTCAAGACAAAGTAAAGGAGCTACTGAAGGAAGATGAGGGATAAACTCGCTCGCCTCTTCTTATCGGTCGCTCTTTTTCTTTTGAAAGGGGGTGATAAAATGTTTCCACGTATTGCAGTGATTTATGTGACGTTCATTATCGATGGGGAAATCAGTTACGCTGACGTACCGGCTACATTGAAGTCAGAAGTCAAACGTCAATTAGAACTATTAGGTTGCGGTGATCTGGCTACAGAAACCGCGTAAGCGCTTCTCAATAAAGAGAGGCGTTTTTATTTTGGGAAACCAGCTCTCAAAATACCTCAAAGTAGGTATATCTCTTGAGAGTAGAATACAGTACATTAAGGGTGCCCGTTGTAAAAAGAAACAAAAAATTTTCTTCTCGTTGATGGAACGCCGTGTGCCGTGAAAGTGGCCCGCACGGTGTAGGCTCGAACGAAAACCCACAATATAGAGATGGGTATAAGTCGGGAATAGCACAAAGAAAATCAATGATTTTGCTCAAGACAGTTTTTTTGGTAGTCCGGAGTACGGTAATGCTATAGATTTCTCCTTCACGATACCCGAGGGAGCTACAGAGGTAAAACCTCAATTATCTATAGATGGAGGAGCGACATGGCAAGCTCCAGAAATTTTCAAGATTTGGGAATTTACCTATAATGGTGTTCCTAGAAATATGATACGTATTGGAAAATTAACAAGTGGACAGACGTATCAATTTAAGCTTGTTATTACTGGTGGGGAATATGAAGGAGAATCTAATATCGTAACAGCTACCAGATAGCCATCAACGATGGTCCTTAGGAGAAATCCTAAGGGCTTTTTCTTTGGAGTCGTAAAGCGGCTCCTTTTATTTTTCTAGTAGAGAGAAAGGACAAGTGCATATGAGAAATAACTCAATCGCCTTCCCGTTGTTCGGCATGGGGGGAGGCGCTTTTATTCCGGTCTTTCACTTCTTATATGGTGAGGGACCAATTCGCTTGGTAATCATGGTGTTTTATCTTGGTTTAATTGGGATGGATTGGATTGCCGGGTATCGCGCTGCAAAAATCGATGGCTCTTATGCTAGTGAATACGGTATTAACGGGGCATTTCGAACCGCTTTTCTACTTCTTATGCCCGCTATAGGACACCTTGTTGACGTCATTCTTAGTATGCCTGATATCGCCTTTGGCTTTTTAACTATCGCGTTTGCTTCACACATTTGGAAAAGCATGACGGCCAATGTCATTCGTGCAGGATGGGGCAAATGGGTACCTGAGTGGGCAATGGTTCGGGTATCGGATGAACTCGATCACAAAGTGGCTAGAGCTAGGGAACGCATTAAACGAAAAACGGACATGCTAAATGATGAAGATAAAGGAGCGTAAATCATGACAAAAATTAAAGGAATTGACGTATCACATTGGAACGGAGTTATTGATTGGAAGAAAGTTGCCGCAGATGGCGTGAAATTCGTTTTCTTAAAAGCAAGTGAAGGCACAAGTTATGTAGATAAAACATTTAAAACAAATGCTACACGAGCAAGTGCCGTTGGGATTCATGTAGGGGCCTATCACTATGCGAAATTCGGGAGTGTCGCAGAAGCAAAGGCAGAAGCACAACATTTCTTACATACCGTTTCCGATGTTAAGCTGACTTATCCGCTTGTACTTGATCTGGAAGAGAATAAGAAAAAAGCAAGCAAAGCTTTTTTGACGGATGCCGCAATCGCATTTCTGGATGCGATTGAAAAAGCCGGATACTTTGCGATGATTTATGCTGGAAAGCACTTTTTTGAAACACAATTAGATGAGAAACGGTTAAAGCCCTACGCGCTATGGATTGCCCGTTATAATTCATTCCTAGGCAGAGACGCAGGGGTTTGGCAATATACAGAGACAGGAAGAGTAAGCGGAATTAGCGGGAATGTGGACATGAACTGGTCGTATGTCGATTATGCAACGCTCATCGCCGGGAAAAATGTTTCCAAGCCACCTACGGCAGTTGGAACAGTAACGGAGAGCAAAGAACCAACCTGCCGAATCGTCGTGAATGGTGCAAAGTTGGATGCACCTGGTATCATTCGTAACAACCTCTCCTACTTGCCTGTACGGGCCATGGGGAACGCAGCAGGGGTAGCAGTAGGATTCTGCAACGGAAAGGCTACACTGGGCAAAGGGACATTAAAAACGACTATTGTGATCGGTGAGACAGGCTATGCTCAATCAAGGGAAATCGCGGAAGTTCTTGGCTATATCTTAGAGTGGAAGCAAGCAACAAGGGAAGTTATTTTTACAAAGGGAAAGAGATAATAACAGTGCCCCGCTGCCTGTATGGATAGCGGGGCATTATTGGTTTGTATTTCAAATTATTAATCTACTTTTAGTTCAAGGAGGAAGTTAATAAATATCTTCCGCCACCATAGTTAAATAAGTGACGTACTTCTACATAATACGTTTGTCCCGCCTGAACATCATACAGTACAACTTCCTCTGCACCTTCATTTCCATCATCTATATTTTTAAGCTTATTTCCATAAGAATTATATAGGTTAATTCCAAAGTCGGTGTCTTTATCTATAGGAGATAGACGAACTATAAGTGTTCCAGATTGGCTAGGTGTAATTTTATAGAAGTCTTCCTTATCATCTGTATAATTTGTCTTACCACTTACAGAGCCTGGAACCCCGAACGGACTAGCTGTGTAGATAGAGTGATTTGGTTCTTGATCATAATAGACTGCCATTGGTGATATTACGTTTTCTTGCTCAGATGTTACTTGAACTTGAGTATCTTCTTGAGGTGTAGAATCAGCAAATACAGCAGTTGTAAGACCTAACGTTAAAGATAGACTTAGTAAACCTGTAGCTAATTTCTTCATATGTATAACCTCCTATTAATTGGATACTAAGCGAATATACCATATTAAAGAATTATAGTAAATAATGTAATAAATAAAAAATATTTACTTTATAGTAATTAAAAGAAGATTAATAGACTTTTACATGCTTAGAAGAGGTTTATTACACATTGAGGCATCCGCTTTTTAGACCACTTTTTAAATTTTTCGAGTATGAAATTACTCAGTCTATACCTTTTGATTTTTATCACAATGATTCACACGTTATAAACCCAATGTTTTCAACAGATATTTACATAAAAACCATGGGGTTAAACTGTGATGTTTAGTATAGGGTTAACCCCACAGTCTAACCCCACAGTCTAACCCCATACTTTAACCCCATAACGAACATTAGTATCAATTTATAATGGCGTTTCCTACTATCATTACCATGAAAACTGAAAAAGAATAAAACAATCAACCTCTTGTCGAAAAAAGAAGTGATAATTTACCAATTATATCTTTCAAAAATAAAATCCCTATGTTAACCTATGAATGTAAAATAAATCCAAAAAAACTTATGCTAGGAGATGCTATTTATGAAAAAGAAACTAATTGGTTTGGCTACTGTATCTGTCCTTGCCTTGTCTTCTCAAATGGCTTCAGCATCAGAGATGGTTCCAGCACAAATAGTCGATAATAATATTTCATCTTCTTCTTATGAAACAGCTTCCCAGCAAGAAATTATTTATGGGTTACAATGGAACAGATACACTGATGCGACTAAATATCAAGTTGGTTTATTTGATATAACTGATAACAAAAAGATAACACTTGACCAACCTTATACTACTGACCGATCATACAACTTCCCTCTCTTAAAGCCCTACCATGAATACAGAGGCTGGGTTGGTGCGTATGATAGTAAAGGTACATTAATTGCCCAAGGTCAAACGAATTTTAAAACGAAAGAAGTTTGGGGTGATAAAACTCAGGTATTTAGGTTCCAAGTAGAATTGAAGTAATAAATCTAGTAAAATGAATAAAGACCCAGCTCCATTGTACAGGAGCTGGGTCTTTTTGTAGCTTTTTATAGACAGTGCAACTTTATTTTAAATCTACATGCCTTTTTCAAGCAGGGTTTTATTATACGTATTTCCCCCTATTATTACCGGGAAAACGGAGAAAGAATAAACTCCGTTGTCCATATAGATGGCGGGGCTTTTATGATTTAATCAAAAACACTCGTAGCCTTAGCCATAAGTGTTTCAAGTATGTCTCAGCTCTTCCAAACAAGAAGCACAAATTTTCTTCCCTTTATATTGGACAATTTCCGAGATAGAGTCACAGAACAAACATCCCGGTGCATACCTTTTAAAAACAATTTTTTCGCCATCTACAAAAATTTCTAGACTATCTCCAATTTGTATTCCTAGTTTATTTCTTACCTCAATTGGGAATACGATTCTACCTAGATTATCAATTTTGCGAACAATTCCCATTTCATGCATGATATCCCCTCCTGTCCTGTATCATTTTTCCTGTATTGTAAAATTATAAATAGATACTTTTTCTGATTCAATGATTAAATTATTTACGTCTACCAGGAAACATATGGGGCAACATTGATAGATTGATAGAGCCATATTCTATCAACCGGGAAAGCGGCGGGCATGTTTACGTAGTTTCATAGAGCCATCAGGAAAGAAGTAAGAACATGACAAAAGTTTGTTAGTGTAGAGTTTTCTCAATCGATGTAGCTTACAGAAGTACTTGGCTATAACCTGGACTGGTGCCAAGAAAATAGACAAGTTACTTTAACGGTTGGGAAGAGGGAGGAAAGAACGATTGAAAGACCCGTTCCTGTGGGCTGGCTTTGGAGGATTGTTGTATCAGTTTTTAAACGCAAGAGGGATTGTTGTTCCTCAAGGTCTATGGGATTTGGGACTAGACCTTATTAGTTATACCGTTATCGGTGTTGGTGTAGTGTCTGGGTATACCGGAAAAACAAGGAAGGAATAAGACGATCAAGCCCCGCTATCTGTATGGATGGCGGGGCATTTTACATTAATACCAAAATTTATTCTGGAGTTTTCTTTTCTTCTTCACTCTTTTCCTCTTTTGGAAGAACAAGATAAAGCTTTGGAACTTTTATTTTCTTAGGGTTATTATCAATTGGATCTACAATTAATTTGTCAAAGACTCTATCCCAATGATTAATTAACCGAGGGAAATATCTTTCTCCCATTCTTCTTAGAATTCCTTTTTCTTGCTTTAGTAGTCCTAGCTGATGGGCATTGAGTAGAATCGCAATTCCAAAAAGCATAATAGATAGTAAAAGTAATAATAAAGTAAGGAGTATAGAATCTTTTGGGAGATAGTTTATCCCGGTTAAATTATCATAAATAGCATATACGAAAACCAAAATTAATAATATAACCAAAAACTGAGTTATTTCGTAAAACAATCTAAAAATATCATTTACTATTCTAATGATAGGATTAAATTTTATGTTACTTTTTAACCATTTGTAATTACTATAAATAATAGAGAAGTTATCCCAGTATTCAGCTTCGATCATTATGTAAAAATAGTCTAATTTAAGCCAAAAATTTTTCAGATTTTCTTCACTTCGATTTTTTTTGAATTTTATGTAATAATATTCTAATTTATAAAACCAATCTAATATGGCCTTATCTCCGATTTTATATATCGTAGTATCGTAAGAAGTATATTTTTCAAAGAATTTATCTAATAGTTTTTCTTGTTCTTCAATATTATTTTCATGATGAATCTCTTTTAACTCATGGAACATTGGGGAGCAGACCTTTTCCATGCTGATATTTACATCTATCAGCAATTTATCAAACCTTTTACTTCGTTGAAGGAATAAGTAACCTAAAAAGGCCGTTATTAAAGGTGCAAGAATAATAGGGATAATTTTTGCTGTATCAGTCATATTTTATCCTCCTTTTTGCTATTATACGGCTATTTTTTATAGTAGTAGGGAAATAAGTAAAATTTTCAGATGAAAAACAAATTTACTTAAAAGTCATGAGACCAGTAAATGAAAAGCGAGTGAGTTGAAAAAGACCCGGCGATTATGCCGGGTTTTTGTTTATAATATAGGAAAGAGTAGGTCAACACGTACATCCTGTTTGGTTGAATGAAATCAGCCTTATTGATATTCTAGGTACGGAAGCCAATGAAGTAGAAGACAAGGTTCAACTCAAAATCGAGAAAAACAAAATTTATAAACACATCCATATCCTTGACGAACGAGAAAAGGAGGTCATCGTTGGCCGCTTCGGACTCGATAACGAAGAAGAGCGTACACAGCGCGAGATTGCGCGCGAGCTTGGCATCTCCCGTTCTTATGTATCGCGTATTGAAAAGCGGGCCTTGTTGAAGCTATTTCATGAATTTTATCGAAAAAATGAAAATGCGATAAAAAACTAGATGAAGTACTCCGATAGAAAAATTTCAATCTCTAAATTGAAATTGAAATTTTTTTATGACCTGGTTCTTCATGCACTGAAGCACTCTTGGATGAGAGTGCTTTTTCTTTTGGTAAAATACGAATCGCAAATAAAGTATTATTATGAAATATCAACAGGTGTGATGAAATATATATTACACTTGATATTGTGACAGGGTAGCGTGGTTGGAAGGAGGCGATTCAGAAAAAGAAGAGGTTGGATGCGCCCTGCGCTCCAGTAGAAGAAAGGTAAATGTGTCTTTTTCCGACCGCCCCCGCCCACCGCCCCTCCTTCTTATCTCTCACCACAAGAGTTTGTCGATGTATCACTTGCATTGGTGTCGGTGCAGTATCCGGGTATACTGGGAAACCAGATCAGATAGGCTTTACAGTATTTGCTTTCTTGGAGAAAGATTATTTTATTCCCGAAAAAACTGACTTACTTTGCCTTTATCTGCTAAAAATTCCTGTGTAAGTTTTGCTAGGTCTTCTTCGTTTGTGAATTCTCTTAAATTTTTTCCATACCATTTTTGCAATTTTTCTCTTGTGATTCTATATTCTTGGTCAACGAAATTAAATGTAACCCAATCCGCATTTTTTACTAATGCAAATATAAATGTGGCATTGTATATTGCAGTCTCTTTGTAGTTTTTTTCTATTTCCTCTGGTGTGTCTGCCTTTTTGTAATTCAAAATAATTCCATAAGGCTCTTTTGTGGTTTTAAGTTCTAACCCATTTAAATGTTCACCATTTGGACTCGGTAATCGCATAGTAATATTCCCAACCGCACCGTTATCGCCTACATATGAATCTTTAAATTGAAATATATCTTCATTCACATTACTGGGATTACATCCATTTAAAAAAAGTAATACCAATAATAAAAAAAAGAAACACTTAATTATTTTTATCACTTCTTCCCCCACCTTAAATTCAAAATCTAATAGTATAAATTTACCGTAAAAACACAAATCTACTGTTAATATTTCACTAAGTTGGCTGAAAAATCAACAATGTTCTTTAACAAAACTTTATATAAAAAAGAAAACCTTCGCAGAGGGCTATTTGTCTAGTATATCAAACGGTCGGTACTTTTTTCTTGCCGCTTCCAGTTTCTTATTCTTCTTCTCTTAGTATACTTTTAAAAACAAACTATCATTATGGGTATTTCCCCCTGTTATTACCGGGAAAATAGCAGGCATGTTTGCATAGTTTCATAGAGCCACCAGGAAAAGAGCAAGAACATAACAAGGATTTGTTAGTGTAGAGTTTTCTCAATCGATGGAACTTACAGAAGCACTTGGCTATAACCTGGAATGGTGCCAAGAAAATAGACAAGTTACTTTAACGATTGGGAAGAAGTGCTCGTTCCTCCTGACCTTTAGAATTGGATTTATTAATTTACTTATGTATCGGCGTTAGTGTAGTAAGTGAATATTAGGGCGCAAACAAAAACCCACCAACTTAGACTAGTGTGCACCCCTTAGAATAGACATTGAAAAAACCCCTTGGTTTAACCGATGAATGCTAAGGGATGTATTTTTAATGGCGATTAAAGGTCAAAAGTTTAAGACTTATTCGGAAGAACTGAAGCTGGAGGCTATCCGCCTGCACGTAGAGGAAAAATGGACGTATCGGCAGATTAACGATCACGTAGGAATACAAGATAAAGATCGGATGAAACGTTGGATGCGTAAATACCGNTGAAACGTTGGTAAATACCGTGAACAGGGTGAATTTGGTTTGCTGGATCAACGAGGAAGGCGAAAGGAATATTTAGATCAAGAACGGTATGTTCAGCAGTTGAAGCGGGAGAATGCGATGCTAAAAAAGTGTTTGAAAATCTGGATGCGGGAGGTAAGAAAGAGCGATTCAAGCTTATCGAACAAGCAGCGAATCCAGGCCAAGTAGCACCACTGTGCCAGCTTCCTGGTGTTCTAGAAGTGGTTACTACGTATACTTGAAGCGAAAGAAGAACGATAGGGATGTCGAGGCCGTGCGACTCATTCGCAAGGTGTACCATCGCTACGAAGGAAAATATGGCTACCGGCAGCTCCAACTGTTCTTGTGGCAAGATGACGGCGTATGGATGAATCACAAGAAGGTACTGCGTCTCATGCAAAAGCTCGGCCTTCAAGCCAGCATTCGACGGAAACGCCGGTTTAACATGAAGGATAAGGTTGCGGAGCGTGTGGCTGAGAATCTGCTTAAGCGAGACTTTACGGCAGATAAGCCAAACCAGAAATGGGTGACAGATGTGACCCAATACCGGGTAGGCGAACGCTGGTTGTATCTTTCGACCGTGAAAGACTTATTTAACAATGAGATTGTAGCGTATCAACTCAGTGAACGTAATGACAATGAACTTGTTCTGCAGACATTTACAAAGGCCTTTGCCAAGCAAAAAGACGTGACTGGGCTAGTCGTTAACAGCGACCAGGGGTTCCAGTACACGTCTCATGCTTACCACGACATGCTGCCAAAAGGTTGGCGCCCAAATCAGCATGTCTCGTCGGGGCAATTGCCTGGACAACGCCTCTATGGAGGGCTTCTTCTCCCATCTCAAAACGGAAGGGCTCTACCCTTATCATATCTGAAGTTTGGCAGAGGCACAAAGCCGAATCGAAAAATACATACGATTTTATAACCGAAGACGACCACAGCGTAGATTAAATAAACTGACGCCGGTAGAGTACCGGCGCCCGTTTGCAGCCTAGGTGTTTTTTTCAATGTCTACTAAATGGGGGCTTGATCAGACTGGAGTTTTTTATTTTATCCCTCAACTGTCATAGTTCGATTCAATGACCCATTTACTTTGGATGCATAAGTCATTGAATAATTGAGTTTTTGACTCAACGACTCAAAGGCTCTGGGATATTTCGATTGAGAGAGGTTGTTTTTGATGAAAAGGCTGTATTAAATTTTATTGTTGTTTTTCACTAAATAAAATAAGACTTATGCCATTGAAATCTCACTTAATCAACCATTTTTTATCCTATCAACATATTGTTTGGCTTCTATTAATGAAAGTCCTAAAACCTCTCTTACCATTTTAATTGCTTCAACATAATTTTGTTCTTTGAGAAGTTTCCTTACTTCATTATTAACTGGATGCTCAGGTATTTCTAATTGTTTCGAAATTTGATCTAAAATGAACTTTTGATTTTTAATTTGCTTCTCCATTATAGCTATTTTATTTAAGATAATAAGACCCAAAAGGACAACTAATGCACCTATAAAAGTATATTCCATAAAAATCCTCCTATATTATTTTCTATCTATTAATTATAAAAAAACCTTTAACACTGTTACGTTCTTAATAATTGATAAGTTTCATTGATAGGGAATAAGCAATTTGCTGCTACACCATTAAATCGTTGCATCCAACCTTTTAATCAGCTGTGCTATATACATCTGATTTGATACATCGACAAATTCTTGTGGTGAGAGATAAGAAAAGAAGGAAGAGCGGTGGGCGGGAGCGGTCGGAAAAAGACACGTCCGCCTTTTTCTGTCGGGGCGCAGGGCGTATCCCCCCTCTTCTTTCTCCATCCCTCCTCCTTCCAACCACGCTACCATGTCAAAATATTAACCGTAACTTATATAGTTACTGATGTTTTTGGATATGATACAATCCTTTTGCTTGTTCTGTTCTATTCTATCTGACTTGAAACGATAATGTTCCAAGCCCTTACTGTTTGTATATGAAGAGATGAGTCAACGAAAGATACGATTGCTTTCAGTGAAGGACGGGAAAATTCGAACATATTGTTTTAAGCGGAGATCGACGAGCTATCGCTTGCAAAAAGCTTGCCTTATCCCTCAAAACGCAGATCATGCTCTTTTTTATTTATATAGTTGAAATATATAGTTAAACTGTATAAAATGTAACTATACAGTTTAGCGATATAGTTTGACGATATAATGAGGTGGAATGAGATGAATAGACATAAATTGTTGCCACTAACCGAAACAATGAGTTACATTATGTTGGCATTGCAAGAGCCTGCACACGGCTATGTCATTATGCAAAAGGTCGAGGAAATGAGTGACGGTGACGTACGGATTGCTGCTGGAACTTTATACGGAGCGATTGAAAACTTAATGAAGCATAAACTGATTGAACGTGTCGAAACGGAGGATGCTCGAAGAAAAGTCTATGTTTTAACGGACAAAGGAAGAGAAATTTTACAGCTGGATATGCAAAGAATGCAGCATATCATCGATGTTTACAAAGGGGGAAATATAAATGAAGAAATTTAAGTTGTTTGTCGATATCCGTAAAGAGGAAGCTTGGCTTAATGAGCAACTGAAAAAAGGCTATGAACTGGTTAAAAAAAGTTCGCTAGGCTATTATCAATTCCAAAAAACGACGGATACGAATCAGGTCATTAAATTAGACTTCCAAAGACATTTGACAAAGGAAAAGTTAGAAACATACATCGAGCTATATGAAGAGTTCGGCTGGAAACATATTGCTGGCAGCCGATTTAGTTCTGTTCATTATTGGATCAAAGAGAAGGATGGTCATGATGAATTGTTCTCAGATGCACCATCAACGAGCGCGATGTTGCAGCGAATGGCTAGCTACTACTTTATGATGTTCGCAGTATTGTTGATCCTCATCCCTTCAGGAAATGGAGAAATATTCTATTTAAATCCAAAAGATGCCTACTTAACACCCGGATTATGGGAAAAACAAGGGAGCCATTTTGTTCAGTCCTTTTTATTTGAAACTCCTTTTGCTTTCATGCGTTTGGGTTTTACTTGGCTGCTAATCATCATGACAGTATTCTTTGCAATCAAATATACGAAGTGTAAAAAACAAGAAAAAACATTTACTGAATAAAACAAACCAGCCCTCAGGCTGGTTTGACTATTTTCTGCGATGATTTCTTTTATTAGGGTTCATCCAGACTATTCAGGCAGGGCAAGGCGTATAGTAACATAAGTCATTCTATTATTCACAGGCAATACCATCTTTGTCACGGTCAAGCTTCAGACTATAACCAGGTTGACCTTTATAAATTGGCGTTACACCTGCTTTTCTTGCTTCTGTACAGTTCTTGTATACCACTTTCTTTGGTGCTTTCTTAGCGGCTGCAAGAGAATGATTAATTGCTACTGTGCCACCAAGAAGCGCAGCAACTACAAACAAAGTAGAAACTTTTTTAAACATGGTATCCTCCTTAGATGCTATTTTTTGATAGAGTGTGTTGTATGTATCATTTTGTAAGAAAGCAATCTTCTTTTATTGTAACTTCACAGTGATAAAAGGACTAGGTCTAAAGGTTAGACAAGTTTCGACATGGAACTACAATAAAAGTCTTCTTTACATACTATTCGTTATTCTTTATAATTTATTTAATTCTTATCAAAATACTTGTATTTGGAGGGGATTATGACTCAATCATCTACACTATTTAAGGTTTCAGCAGCGGGTACGTGGGATTCGGGGGTTAAAACGAATATCTCAATACGCAATTTTTCTTCTTTCGTTATGGATGAACCAGAAGTGTTGGGTGGAACGGATATAGGCCCTAATCCTATGGAGTATGTAGTAGCAGCTCTTAACGGATGTAAAGGCGTCATGATTCCATTAATTGCTCAAGAGTTGGATTTTACTTTCACAGGTATTGAGTTTGAGACAACAGGTATTATTGACACTCGCGGGTTAATGGGGGAAGAAGGGGTTTCACCACATTTTCAAAAAATACGTTTTCAGGTGAATATACAGACAGAGGAAAGTGAAGAAAAAATTGAACAGTTAAAGCAAGAGGTAGAACGTAGATGTCCAGTATTTAATTTGTTTAAGGATGCTGGAATTAAAGTGGACGTCAAGTGGAACAAGGTGTAAGGAAGCCACAGTAGCAGTTTATAAAAAAATAACATACGCATACAACTTAGCATGTGAAGATATGCTTTTAAAGCAACCATAAAAAGCCTGACATGGCATTCTCTGTAGAGGAGAGTGAGTGTCAGGCTTTATCTTTTTAAGGATGGATAAATCAATTTGCAGTAAACAGTTTGCTTAATGCTAAAATGCAAATGGTCCGCGTAAGGCGGACCATAAGCAAAGAAACAATGTAAAAGAACACTTCTACTGTACCACGAAAGCCCTTTGAAAATCAAATATATTCGCACGACAAAAGTGTGTTGATTTATTAAGTCAGACCTATATACATCTGATTTGATACATCGACAAACTCTTGTGGCGAGAGGGAAGGGCATCCACCCTCTTCTTTTTCTGAATCGCCTCCTTCCAACCACGCTACCCTATCAAAATATCAAGTGTAATTTATATAGGTTAGCATTAATACTTATGAATAATGTTCACAAATGTAGTAATAAGATATTTCAAATCCTGTTCCAGGCTAGGATCCGTAATTTTAGCATCAGCATTTAATTTAGTACCGATAAATGGAATCTTCATCGTCGCTCCTTTTACAATTTCAGCATTCAACATATCTAAAGTAAGCAAAAGTGAAGCATAGGCTTGCTCTCCACCTAGAGGAGAAGTAGAGGCACTAATTATAGATACAGGTTTATTCATGAGTTCTCCTGAGGATACCAGCCAATCAAGTGCATTTTTTAAAGCGCCTGGTACTCCTTTCGCATACTCTGGAGTAGAAAATAGAACACCGTTTGCTTCTTTAAGGCGTTTTCGTAAAGCTTTAATTGGAGCAGGAGGAAACTCATCGTTGTCTATTTCAGGATTAAAATGAGGCAATTCACTTAACTCATTATAGAAGTCAAAAGTAACGTTTTTGGGAGCCAAATTAGTAATCGCACGTAAGATATTAGTGTTAGAAGAACGTTCACGGAGACTTCCAGAGATAGTTAATATTTTCACGGTGTTATCCAAAATTCTCATCTCACTCCTTATTGTAGGCTTTTGAAAGCTTTGGTGTCTCTGTTGTCGCTTCCGGCATCATCATTCATAAGGATGGGTCGAAGACAGCATGGAGCGCAAGCGTTACTTCTCCAGAAGAAGTGGAGAAAGGGAAAAAAATTGAAACGGAGAAGCAGAAAGGGAAGGAAGCAAAAAGAGCCAGGCTTGAAGCTGCTTACCATGCACAGGATTGGACAAGCGCTACATTACAGATCGCATCGTTGAGAGATTCTCGTCCACTTGATAATGTAAGTGGTTCCTATACCAACCCGCTCGCCGGTCTGGAATTGACAAGAAGACTTCCTTCGCCGAACAAGAGCTGAAAAAGCCCCGCTGTTTATAGGAAGAGCGGGGTATGGTACCGTATAATTTCTAAAAAATAGTGATAGATAGCTATCAAGAAAATGTATGGTTTATGTATGCTTCAGTTCTTCAAAGCAAGAAACGCATATACTTTTACCCTTGTATTCAGTAGCTTCTAAGACAGACTCACAGAAGCTACACCCTGAATTATATTTTTGTAGAACGATTTTCTCGTCTTCTATGAAGATTTTCATGCTATCGCCCTTTTGGATTCTTAATTCTCTTCTTATTTCTATTGGTATTACAATTTTACCTAAGCCGTTTAGTCGACGAACAACCCCTGGTTCACTCATGCTATTCTCTCCCTATTCGTATTATCTTGTTCTTATCTTTAAATTATATAAGAACATTTGTTTGGATTCAATTTCATTTAGAGGAAAAATTTTTCGAGAAGGGAATGTCTGGGGTCTTCTGTATTCTCCATCCTGAAGCTGTGGCAAATTCGAAATGAATAGGAAGAAAGTATCGTGCATCGAAAAGTAAGCGTATATGCTTACTTCTCGATGCTTTGCTTTATTCACAGGCGATTCCGTCTCCGTCTCGATCTTGCTTCTGTACAATTTTTATACTGTACATTGGAAGAGGATGTGTTCGAGGTTTGAGTATGAGGGGGAACTGAGGTCGCTGGCTGTGTTTTCTCGATTTTTTCGGAGTGGAAGCCGTCTTTCTATGCATAATTCTCAATGGACCATATACCGAGCCCTTTCTCCAGGAGCACTTCATTGAGCATTTTTCCGTCAACCCATAGATAAACCAGAACGCGGCCGTATTTGTTCCAACCGCCCACCGCCCCTCCTTCTTTTCTTACCTCCTACCGCAAGAATATGTAAATTTATAAAGTAAGATGTATATAGATTTGATCAACGAATAGAAGGGTAAAACTATGGTAAAGAAAAGAATAGCTATAAAAAACCGCAAGACGCATTGTGGTTTTTTATAGCTATTGATAGGCTACTGCCAATGTCTTGCTTCAGACAGTTTGTGTTTTACTGTGAAGCAGCAGGCGTACTAAGCACTTTAGAATAAATCTTCAGTATTTCTTCTCCGTAGCCTTTCCCTGGAACGGCCCACTTGCCATTCAAATTCTGCCAATTTGGTGCTATGCCCCTTGTCACATAGTTAAATCTCGGATCTACAAGTGGCTCATCCTCCGGTAGCTCACCTTTGCTGGCATAGGCATATAAATGCTGGATATGAGCACGTACACCTTGCTCTGGTGATAGGAAAAAGTTTCCTTTGTTCGTTTTACTGTTTCCGACAGCGCCGATTCCAGCATAGTTGTATTGATTTGCATCTACAATACCACCAAACCGATGATAACCGGTTTCTTTAATCATCTGGCAAAAAGCGATATCTCCACGTATTCCGTATTTATTCCCGATTTCTATGTATAACTTAGGAAGATCGGCAGGAAAATCAGGATTTACCGAACGGGCAAAGGCAAGCATTTGTTCTTCTGTAGCTACCGATGCTCCCAGTATGGGTTGTTTTCCTTCTGTTAGTGATTGTAGTGATACGGGAGCAATAGGTACAGTATTGTTTTCGGCATATACGATACCTTTATCAGAAGCTGTAATTGCTCCTCCTATGTACACAAGGCCGATAGCAACCGTAGTAAGTGTAATTTTCTTAAACATATACATTCTCGTACAATTCCTATTAAGAAATAAAGGGGTTGTACATCGTTCCTCCTTCTAGTAATAAAATTCTTGCAAAACATAAGAAAAACTCGTGGGTGTTGCTGCTCGTCCTTTTTCTACACAAAAGCCAAACGGCAGCTATATGTCGCTTCTTATCCATAAAAAAATGACGTGCAGCTATTCTACCTTTTATTAGACTCCTTTCTTTACCTTTAGTTTCACATTTTTCTATTATTATGAAAGATAAAATAGTAAAAGCTACGTCCTTGTAAGAGATTCGTGATATGACTAACTTTTTTATTTATTTGTGGCGACGATAAGGACAAGGCACTTTCATTAGTGAGCGCACGAGAAGTATTTTACCGCAAAGAGAGAATAATGTCATGTATATATGAGGTTTATGGACAGTTGATTGGAACGTTAGAGAAAAGAGAGTCGTGAAAATACTCTATTATTAAGAAGGGAGATTATATACATCTGATTTGATACATCGACCAATTTTTATGGTGGGAGGTAAGAAAAGAAGGAAGGGCGGTGGGTGGGAGCGGTCGGAAAAAGACACGCTGGCCTTTCTTCTGCCGGATCGCAGGGCGCATCCAACCTCTTCTTTTTTCCGAATTTCCTACTTCCCACCACATTCCCCTGTCAAACTATCAAGTGTAATTTATATAGATACAGGAGAAGTATAACACCTCTCTATAATTTTTCTTTTAATTCGCTGAGTTCTTTGCTTGTTAGATTCCGCCATTGTCCCATTTTTAAACCATTGATTTTAATATTCATAATCCGGATGCGCTCAAGCCGCATTACGTGATAGCCGAAAGTCTGGCACATACGTCGAATTTGACGATTTAGACCCTGTGTTAGAACGATGCGGAATACTCGATCATCAATACGAGTTACTTTGCATGGTTTCGTCTTTGTACCAAGGATTCTTACCCCGTTGGACATACCGTGTACAAAAGAAGGGGTGATTGGTTTATTTACTGTCACAATATATTCTTTCTCATGATTGTTCTCCGCACGTAGGATTTTATTAACGATGTCTCCATCGTTCGTTAGCAGAATTAAACCTTGAGAATCTTTATCCAGCCGACCAATTGGAAAGATACGTTCCGGATGATTAACGAAATCCACAATGTTTCCTTTTACATGTTTTTCTGTTGTACATGTAATTCCCACCGGCTTGTTTAATACGATATAAATAGCCTTCTTCTTGGCGCCAATCGGTCTACCATCAATACGGATGTCATCTCCTGGCTCTACCGTACTGCCAAGTTCAGCAGGGATGCCATTAATGGTTACTCGTTTTGCTTCAACCCATTTGTCAGCTTCCCGTCTTGAACAAATGCCGGTTTCACTAATAAATTTATTAATTCTCATTCGGAAATCCCTTCTCTGTTACAATGATTCAAAACTATATACATTTCTTATTATTGTATCATACCCTTTTCCTTTATTATTCTATGTGTGTTTGCTTATAAAAAATATATTGTGCTATAGTTATAAAAAAGGAGGAAGTATGAAAATGAATGATTCCTATACAATAAAGCGGAATTTTACATCCTCAAGCGACATCTTTCAAGGCCGAGTTCATCGAATAGCGGTATATCTTCAAAGTAAAGTGTTGGAGATTATCGATTCGAATGACTCGGCTTTTTATTTAATCTATTTCAAAAACAACATACTTGGCGGTGGAAAGCTAGAAGAAATAAAAGAGGGGACCTTTCTTCATAAAGTATTTCAACAGGGAATTGTATGCTATACTTCTCATCCTATTTTTCCTCTGTTGCTTCCTAAGAGTCGAACAATCCATCTTCCCCAAGTGAATGATATATTTACCCAATTACAGAACCATCTTTCGCTTCTAGAGGTTTCCCTGGCCGCTACTTATATGGATAACTTTATTGAACAACAACAACTTGTTAGCATCATCCGGCAGATTTTTAATCACTTTAAACGAAACGGTCATTTTGCCAAAGCATATCAGACAGCAAAAATATTACTTACCTTTTCACCAGGCATAAAAGCCATACAGGAAATCATTCGAACATCAGAGTTTGAAAAATATCGGAAAGAAGATGAAACCAATCCTGAAATTCTTCTCGAACAAACACCTTTACTTATAGAACCATTCTATTATCAAAATCGTGCAGAACGAAAGTACGAAGTTCATCTCCATCAATTGCTAAAACAGCAATCGCGCTCCCTCGAACGACTCATCTTGTTTATTGACCTTTTTGAAATGAAACATGATTTTTATGATTATACGGATTTTCTCTCCTTACTAAAGCGCGAACTAAAACCTATAGATCAGTATGCAGTTTTGAAATTTTTATGTGAATATTCACCTACCTATCCTCCATTAATTGAACAGCTGATTCAGGAACAAATCAGTTTGAAACAATATCCCGAAGCTTTGTCATTCATTATTAACCAGATTCCACAGCTCTCTTCCACCCATTACGAGATAATCGAAATGATTATAGAACACGTAGACACTTCATATATTTTACATTTAACAAACGTAAATCAAATCATTAATCACTTATATCTCACCGATCCTTCAAAAAAAGAGGCCCTTGTACGTCGTCTGGTCACTTGTTTACTTAAGAATGATGAGCCTTCCAAAGTAAAAGTATGGCTACATCCAATAAGAGAAAACAATTCGTGTCTTCAAATATGTAGTGAAATTGACCAATTGGAATCTTTATCCCGTGATCTAGATCAGCTTATGAAGCTAGGAGAACTGTATTATCGATTTGAATTATTAGACCAATCCATTGAATGTTTCGCTTGGGAGATGGAGTTAAACCCGGCTTCGCTTGAGCCCATACGTTGGCTAAGTAAGCTGTATGAGGAAAAAGGAATGAGAGAAGAGGCGGATAGTTATAAAAAGCTTTCTATTCACATGGCGAAAAGAGCTTGGTAAGTTAAAGCCTTAAGAGAGAATGGAATACTCTCTTAAGGCTTTTTTGTCTTCGCAGTAAAAAACATTGAAAAAAGCATTAAAGATTCTGCTACTATACATATTGCTCCTCTTGTTATATCGCAATCTTATTTGTTTCCTCGGAGCTATTATTTTTTTCTTTTCGCATGAAAAGCAACATAAGAAAAGCGATTAGCAGCATCGCGCTTAAAAAATACAAGCCAGCACTTGTACTACCTGTAGTGTCCTTTAATAAGCCGACAGCATAAGGGCCGACAAAACCGCCTAAATTTCCAATGGAGTTAATAACTGCAATACCCACAGCAGCTTTTGCCGGAGTCAGAAGCATGGTTGGCAAAGCCCAGAACGGACCTTTAAAACAGTACATTCCTGCTAGCGAAACCGTTATCAAAAACATAGCCAAAAAAGGCTGAGCTGTCATGCCAGCGCCAATTAATGTTATAGCCGCAACGATAAGCGGAAGCGCTGAGTGCATCCGTCTTTCTTCCATACGATCAGAGCGGCGCGACCAGTAATTCATTGCGATCGAAGCAGCAATGTACGGAATGGTAGCGATTAAACCAATTTGAGTGTTTGTTAAGTAGGTTGATAATCCCTTAATAATCTGTGGCATCCAGTATCCGACACCGAGAGTACCTGCAATATATACGAAATAAATCAAAGCGAGGTACCATACTTTGGAATCGGTAAGAGCTTCTTTGTGTCCGTGCTGTTTTTGATTTTTTTCTGTCTGTTCCTTCGCTTCTCTTTCTTTTTTCAATTCTGCAAGCAACCAATTTTTTTCTTCTTTCGTAAGCCACTTCGCATCTTCCGGACGATCCGTTAAGTAAAAGAATGTTACGATCCCCAGAATAACCGCGGGCATCCCTTCCAGAACAAACATCCAACGCCATCCAGGTATGCCCATCCAATTAATGTTGTCCATAATCCAGGTAGAAAAAGGAGCACCAATGATATAGGAAGCGGCAATCGCGGTCATAAACATAGCAATCGTACTTGCCTGTTCTTTTATCCTAAACCAATAAGTGATGTATAAAATAACTGCCGGGAAAAATCCGGCTTCAGCCACCCCGAGCAAAAATCTTATAATATACAGTTGCGTAGCGTTCTGGGCAAATCCTGTGGCTACAGAAATAATCCCCCAGGTGATAAGAATTCTTGTAATCCATACTCTTGCCCCGAACCGTTGCATCAAAATATTGCTTGGTACCTCAAAAAGAAAATAACCAATAAAGAAAATTCCCGTAGCAATTCCGAACACCTGGCTGGTTAGTCCGAGTGCCTCATTCATTTCCAAAGCGGCATATCCTATGTTCGCCCTGTCCAGATACGAGATAATGTACAGGACGAAAAGGAATGGAACAATTCGCCTTGTAACTTTCCGTATCGTTCGTTTCTCCAAATTTTCTGTAGCGTTGTTCACAGTGATTCCTCCCTCTTAAGATGACAAAAAAGCATGTAGAATAGTTGTAGGGTAAAACGTTTTCAAAAATCTCATAGCTATTCTTTTGAAAAAAACAAGCTTTAAACACAAATACAGAATAAATATTTGTTATACAAATTTCGTTATTTTCTTGTTTTTTTCGATTTTAATGTTTATTATAAAAACAACAAAACTCATTGTAAACAGGAAAAGTGAAATTTTTGCTAATTAATAAAAATATAATTTGTAATACAAATTCCGCTGAATTGCTAGACAAACCGCTTTTTGGTATTCAATATAATATGCATACAAAAGGATGTGAGAAGTAGTATGTCCAAAAAAGAAAAGATGTCGCAAATCATATCCCGCGAATTACTAACTATGATTGAAACCGGCCAGCTCCCGCCGGGAGCCAAATTGCCGACAGAGATGGAATTAGCCGCCCGTTTTGGCGTGAGCAGAATTCCTATCCGTGAGGCGTTAAGCGTATTAAGGGCTGCCGGTGTCATCTCCTCTCGCCAAGGAGGAGGGAGCTATGTAGAAGAGACGGCAGGCTCGGCTTTATTACAGCGTATTCGAATCGAAAGCGATGACGTGGAAAGTATCAAACATTTATTTGAGATGAGAAAAATCCTGGAGCCTGAAGCGGCATATTTAGCTGCACTTAGACGTACGCCCGAACAATTAGAGCGAATGAGGCAAGTATTGAAGCTATTGGAAAATGAATCTGTTGATCAGGGGAAAAGTGGAATGAAGGCAGACATAGAATTTCACCGTGCGATTATTTTGGCCACACAGAATCCTATCATGATTCAAATGCTCGAAAGCTTATCTTCGCTTTATGAAAGAGCATTAAAGATTACTTTGCAGCCTAATACAGAATTAGAGCATAAGCGTCAAGCCGTCTATAAAGAGCACCAGAACATTCTACTAGCAATTGAAGCAGAGGAGCCGGAACTGGCTAAAATCCAATGTACGATCCATTTGAAGAATGCGGAGAAGAAATTAAGCCTGTTTCTAAAAGATTATCCAATATAGTTGAACGGAAAGAGAGAGGGTTAAATGAAAACGATGACATCTGCTCATATTGAAGAGGTTATGTCCATTGTAAAGACAGGCAGAGTCTTGACCGATGAAAGTGATCGTTTTAGCTATTCATTTGATGGTTCTTTCGGTACATACCTGCCTGATGCGGTTATTCAGACTAAAAACGTGGAAGAGTTGGCCGCTCTTGTAAAATTTGCCAACAGAGAGAGAATTCCTGTCTATCCACGCGGCCAGTCCACTTGTTTAAGCGGGGGGCCACTTCCTGTTAAAGGTGGCATGGTATTCGATTTGTCGGTGATGAACGATTTGCTTGAAATTAGCGAAGAAGATTTGGTTGCCGTTGTTTCCCCGGGTGTATTGACAGCGGATATCCATAAAGCAGCCGAAAAAAAAGGACTGCTGTATCCGCCTGATCCGAGTAGCTCACATGTGTCTACTATCGGTGGTAATATGGCTGAGAACTCTGGAGGGCCCCGCGGATTAAAATACGGGGTAACGAAGGATTACGTTATTGGTCTAGAGTTGATTACTCCTGAGGGAGAAATAATTAAAACTGGTGGCCGTACAGTCAAAAATGTAACAGGTTACGATTTAACGAAACTTATTGTTGGCTCGGAAGGCACGCTTGGCATTATTACAAAGGCGGTGTTACGTCTTCTCCCGAAACCGCCCGCCTCAGAGACAGTTATGGCTGTATTCAATAACCTTGTAGATGCAGGAAGCGCGATTTCAAAAATCCTATCTGCAGGCATTTTACCGGCAAAAATGGAGTTAATGGATCAGGCATCTATTGCAGCGGTTGAGAATTATGAACCGCTAGGATTGCCTGTGGACGCAGAGGCAATTATTTTGCTTGAATTGGATGGTCATCCTGCTGCATTAAAGGATGAAGTAAAGCAAGCAGCCGAGCTATGCAAATCTGTAGGAGCACGCGATATTCGTATTCCGCAAAATGCAGTCGAGAGAGCGGAAGTATGGAGAGCTCGTAAGCTCGTATCTCCGGCTATTGTGCGTATCAAGCCAACGAAAATCTCAGAAGATGCTACCGTGCCGCGCAGCAAAATCCCGCAAATGTGCGAAAGGCTTCAGCAAATTCGAGATAAATACAATGTTCATCTTGTCGTATTCGGCCATGCGGGTGATGGTAATCTTCATCCAAACATCATTTGTGATAAAAGTGACAAGGAAGAGATGAACCGTGTAGAACAGGCGGTTGCCGAAATCTTCACGGCAGCGGTTGAACTCGGTGGGACACTGTCCGGTGAACATGGAATTGGAACGATGAAAGCTCCGTTTATGGAAATGGAATTGGGAACGGTCGGATTAGATATGATGAAACGTATCAAAGAAGCGTGGGACCCGAACAACATCATGAACCCGGGTAAAATTTTCCCGGAGCCGGGGCAGAAATTGGAGTTGAGCTAATATGAGTCAGTCTCTTGAACAACTGCAGAAAGAGTTTCTGTATGAAAAAACGAACAGCTGCGTGCAATGCGGCTATTGCCTTCCTGTATGTCCGACATATGCTACGATGGGAAAAGAAACGCATTCTCCACGAGGGCGGATTAATCTCGTAAAGATGGTTGGCGAAGGAAAAATTAAGGATGTATCGGTACTAGAAGAGCCACTAGATTTATGTCTTGGCTGCCGTGCCTGCGAGACAGCCTGTCCAACCGGGGTGGAATACGGCTCTATTCTCGAAGCGGCACGGGCGGCGCTCGTTAGACGCAAGAAGTTTTCAGCTCCTGTTCGTCTGCTCCGAAAGACAATGTTTAAAAAAGTATTCCCAAGCAGCCGGATGATGAAGCTGACTGGCAA
This sequence comes from Aneurinibacillus migulanus, assembly GCF_001274715.1. Classification (GTDB taxonomy): domain Bacteria; phylum Bacillota; class Bacilli; order Aneurinibacillales; family Aneurinibacillaceae; genus Aneurinibacillus; species Aneurinibacillus migulanus. The sequence goes on from NZ_LGUG01000004.1 coordinate 1,073,044, forward strand.
TGCGCTTTGGCTCTATCAGAAGAGCGGAATACAAAAAGTGGTTCAATCGTCTGGAATAATGAAGAAGTTACCGTATCACCTGGGTGATTTCGAAGCGATAGCTCCTCCAGCGGTTTCACCGGCGGAACGCAAACAAACTCCTGTTAGAGTAGGAGCAAAAGGAGAAAAGAAGTATACGGTTGCATTTTTTACGGGATGTATTATGGATGCGATGTTTCAACGTATTAACCGATTATCTGTGCTGCTGCTTGCGGAAGCGGGTTGTGATGTAATTGTAGTGCCAAACCAGACATGTTGTGGCGCATTACATGCCCACTCCGGGGAAATGGAGGAGGCGAGGCATCTGGCCAAACAGAATATCATTGCATTTGAAAAAGCCAATGCGGACTTCATTGTTAATAATGCAGGAGGATGCGGTGCGATGCTATATGAATATGGCCACTTGCTTGCAGACGATAAAGAATGGGCAGACAGGGCTGCCGCGTTCTCTACGAAATCAAGGGACATTAGCCAAGTACTCATAGCATGTGGTGGTATGCCTGATCTGCAACCACGTTCAGGTGAACGGGTAACATATCAACGTTCCTGCCATATGACTAATGTCCAGAAAGTTGTTAGAGAACCTTTAGAACTTCTCACAAACGTGCCGGGAATCAAATTCGTAGAGATGGAAGAGGCGAATATGTGCTGTGGGTCGGCGGGAATTTATAATATCGTCCATTATGATGAATCGATGGATATTCTTGACGAGAAGATGAAGCATACGAAAGCGACAGGAGCTTCGACAGTGATTACGACCAATCCGGGGTGCTTGTTGCAGATGAAGCTAGGCATTCAACGTGAGAATCTATCGGGTTCTGTACGTGCGATGCATCTCATTGAGTATTTAGCGGAGGCAGCAGGAATTTCTTGAATATGTAGTAAAAAGATAAAGCCGATCCTTCCTTAGAATGAAGGGAATCGGCTTTTTTCAACTGTACTCTAGTTTTCTTTATTGTTATTTAGCAAAATCCATTCAAAAAAACTGAGAGGTTTATCTGTCTCTTTTTCATATTTTCGATAGGATGGTAACCAGGTGCTTACCTTTTCTATTTGCTCTAATACAAGCTTAAAGTCTCCATTCATTCTCCTGCTCCATATTATCTTTGCAGTTCTTCAGGAATTTCTGGTTGATAGACCGTCCAGAAGCTATTTGTGCTGATTTCGGTTAGAGCAACAAGATATGCCAATGAAGCAACCCATGTAAATGTTTTGGATTTAAGCTTAGTTAACATATTTATCACCTCCTTTTCAAAATCATCATATTTTCAATTTTGCTAAATAACCGGTAGCCTACAGGAGTAACGAGTGTGTACTGCCATACCATGCCGGATATCGCCACCAGCGATATCTGCTGCCACATACTTACATCCACATATGTGACAACATACCATGTGAATAGCAGAAGTAGAGAAAGATATATAAAAGAGAGTAGCTTGGATATTTGTATACGCTTTTCAGTGAATTGTCTTATTCCCCACATACCGGGAACATATAGCCAGGTAACTACACTCCCGAATAGGAAGATGAGCATGAGTAATACTAGGTTATAATCGAGAAAAAAAGAGATAGCATAAGGAACCGATAAGGTTAACAGTACGAAGGAAATTAAGCTGATAGTTAAACATCTTACAAACGTATGGGCATGCACACCCCCAGTAATCATACGGAGTGCTCCAAAAGAAAATATCATAATGTAGAGTTCCAGTAGGATATGTAACATCCAGCCTATGAGCGTTATAACGGTAATCTTGATTACCGTGTTCATGATAATTTGAAGACCATAGGATAGTACGGCTGGCGGATGCTGGGTATTTCCCGATTCTGCTAGTGCTAGTGCAATTGAATCAGCTAGTTTTTTGCTCAATTTTACTCCCCCCTGCAACAGGAAAAATAATAGTGAATTCAGTACCAACTGTTTCATTACTCACTAAGAGAAGGTTGCCTTTATTCTTTTTAACCAAATTAGTTATAATGGCGAGCCCGAGCCCTGAATGCTTCGGTTTTGTAGAAAATCCGTACTCGAATACTTTTTGTTGTAGATGGGAAGGAATAATCGGACGGTAATTTTTCACTTTAATTTCGACTTGATTATTCTTTCTTATCGTCTGAAGAAAAATTTGATTGCTAGGATAGCCGGCTAATTTAATAGCATCAGCCGCATTGTCTAGTAGATTGCCTATGATTTGATTGAGTTCAATCATCGGTATGTTTGTATCCGTTAATGTAGAGCCGATATTCAACTCAATTGAAATCCCTTCCTGTTCGAACTGTGCGACTTTCGTCTGCAATAAAGCACTTAAGCCAGGGTTATCAGAAATAAGAATTTGGTTAACGGATTTAATTTGTCCAATCAACTGTTCAATATAGAGCAGTATTTTTTCGTTTTCCCCTTGTTTAGCGAAAATATAAAGAACTTGCAGATGATTAGAGAAGTCATGTCGCTGAGAACGAACAGTAGTGAATAAGGAATTGATATCTTTTAACGATTCCTTATATACGGACAGCTCTGTTTTCCGAACACGCGACTTTATTAACTCGTTTACCATCAGAATGGATAATGCTTGAAAAATAAAGATAGCAATAATTGTATAGATAGATTGCGTTTTCTCTTGTGTTAGCAATTGAGAACCGATGATGCCAAATGTAAAAAAAGCGGTAAATATTAAATAAGATGAGAAAGAGAATACATTAATATTGTGCGAACGTATACGTTGATGAAAGATAGAGAAATCATATTTTTTAATTATGAAAAGCAAGGAAGCTAAAACAATAAGGATAAACCAGATAGTAGGTACCCATAATAACGGGTTATTCTGAAGTTCTTGCAGATTTGTATGAAAAAGAATCATAGAGGTATTAATGGTGACCAGTTCGGTCATCTGTAGTATCAAAAGGGAGATAATTGCACATATGGTTGCTCGGGCAAAAACGATGCCAAAAGCCAGTCTCATTAATGTAACAACCATAAAAAGCTGAAGAAATAATCTAATGAATGCATGAAGATCAATAAAACGAAAAAATTCAATGCAGCAGGAGATCAAAATGGAGATAAGAGCCATTGGAATCACATTTTTGGAAAAATCGTATCCTGAAAGTGTAGCGATAAACGCTAGAATCAGAAACATCTCCGGAATAGAATAAAAGAAAAAGACAAAAAACTCCACTTTTTTCACTCCTCTGATTAACTTCGACATTGTATGCTAATTTCCTGCTAAATTTAGTAAAAAATAAAAATATGAAGAATTATAAATTTTTATGTTTATATTTATAACTATAAATTCCTATAATAGAGAATATAATTTCCTTTTTCTGCTTCCAACTATGATGAATTCTTAACTATCAAAGCAGATTACTATAGTAAAGAGATCAGAATGTAGGTGTAGAAGGTTGAAAAGAAAAGAGAGACTTCTGTACAAGATTGAAGAAGCAAGGATAGAGCTGAATAGCCTCGCTAAAACGAAAGCGTTAACCGAACCCCAGGTATTAAAAGTTAGCAGAAGACTCGATTTTTTATTAAATGAGTATAACCGCTATGTAAAGGAGGATAGGGATAGCACGTAGCCCGTTTTCCTTTCTTCTTATTTACTATTATACGAATGTCATTTGACATTTTAACATGGATAAGATGATATAAGGTAGCAATTGAAGAGAAATGTATTCTATATACATCTGATTTGATAAATCAACAAATTCTTGTGGTGGGAGGTAAGAAAAGAAGGAAGGGCGGTGGGCGGGAGCGGTCGGAAAAAGGCACGTTTGCCTCTGCTGGAGCGCAGGGCCCATCCAACCTCTTCTTTTTCTGAATCACCTACCTCCAACCACGCTACCCTGTCAAAATATCAAGTGTAATTTATATAACTAAGGAGTATCGGGTAATGAACATACTACTGTTCATTACTTGATGCTTTTTTTATTTACTAAAAAATAAATGTTTAACTATAAAGAATATAAAGAAAGTAAAGATGGTAATTGACTTACATAATTGCTCGGTATATTTTTAATAGGTAATTTTATAGGCTATTTGAAACAGGCCAAAAGTTCAATCGATTGGAGGATGATACAAGCACGAAAAGAACACAGAATGGATAATATACAGTGGACAAGGGGTTAACAAATCGATGAGAAAAGATCAGCATCATAGAAACGCAAGATGGGGAGTCAGGGCAAGGTTGAATATTGCTTTTGCTTTTATTTTGCTTGTACCGAGTCTTTTGATAGGTTATTTCTCGTATCAAACAGCACGAAGTAATGTAGAGAGGCAATTGGGTGAAGCAGCTAATGAAAGCGTTCGTTTGTTGAACCATACAATTAATCAGATGTTGCAGGCGAAAAAACAGGAGGTAGAATTTCTGGCGGGGTACATCCAGGCAGGTACGATTAAAGATGGAAACGTTCCGGCTATACGGGCAATGATGGCAAGATTTCAAGAGACACAGCCAATGCTTGAACGTACGTATATCGGGACGGAAATGGGCATATTTATCAAGTGGCCGATGACTCAGATGGCAAAAGGATACGACCCAAGACAGCGCCCCTGGTATAGGGACGCCGTAAGTCAGCCTGGGAAAACTGTAATTACGAGTCCATATATCGCCGCATCTTCGAAAAATATGGTCGTAACCATTGCCAGAATGACTAAGGACGGAAAAGGTGTTGTCGGAATGGATGTAAGCTTGAAAAAGTTGGCGGACATTACACGGCAAATGAAAATCGGTCAGCATGGATATGCTTTCATTACGGATAAAGAAGGCAACGTTATTGTTCATCCGCTCTATGAATCAGGCAAAAAATTAAGTGATGTTACGTGGCTGCAACCTGTGCTTCAGACGGCATCTGGAGAAACTGAGGTTGTAGTAGAAGGCGAAGAGAGAGAAATTGTGCATGTGACCAATGAGGATACTGGATGGAAAATTGGTGGAACCATGTTGAAGCAGGAAGTGGATAATGCTGCAAATCCGGTATTGTATACGACAATTGTTGTTATTTTAATTACGACCATAGTGGGAGCTGTTTTGGTATATATTCTCGTTTCATCTATGACATCACGTCTTAGGAGATTGATGATTGGGGCGGACAAAATTAAGGAAGGTGACTTGCGTGAACATATCCAAGCAAAAACGGATGATGAATTCGGGCAATTAGGCCATAGCTTTAATCGAATGAATGAGTCACTACGTGATATTGTTACACATATGAACGATACAGCAGAACATCTGGCTGCTTCCTCCGAAGAGTTAAGCTCCAGCTCCGACCAGACGAAAGCAGCGAGTCGTCGTATTACCGATATCGTTCATCGGGTGGTAACAGAATATAAAAGCCAGGAGGAGCAGGTAGCGATTACATCGGATACGGTAAAAGAAATGGCGACAGCAGTACAGCATATCGCCGTTCATGCAGGCAACGTTTCAGACTCGGCAGTACGCACCAGTGACTTGTCTGGGGAAGGAAGGCAGGCTATTGAGACAGTATCGCAAAAAATGAACGGTATTTATGAAACGGTGCGGCAACTTGATAAGAAGATGGAAGTATTAGATAATCGTTCACGCGAAATAGGGAGCATTGTTGCCTTTATTAATGAAATTTCTGAACAGACCAATCTGTTGTCGCTGAATGCAGCGATTGAAGCGGCACGGGCAGGCGAACATGGCAGGGGATTTGCTGTAGTAGCGGATGAAGTGCGCAAACTGGCAAGTCAGACAGGTGAAGCCTCTCACCGAATTGCCCAGGAAATTTACAGCATCCAGCGAGAAATTCAAGATACAGTAGAAGCGATGAAACAAGGGGCGACAGAAGTAGAGGATGGTATTCATACAGTTGCCTTTGCAGGAGAATCGTTTAGCGAAATTGCTAAAGCAATTCAAGAAGTTACAGGTCAAATGCAGGAGATTTCGGCCTCTTCTGAACAAATGGCCGCAAGTACGGAAGATGTTGTGGCAGCCATGAATTGCATTGCAGAAATTACAAGTGAAAACAAACTCAGTCTGCAGAACATTTCGCAAGCGACAGATGAACAGCTATCATCTATGGAGAAGATTTCTACTTCTTCTCACTCGCTGGCGCATCTTGCTGATCAAATGCAGCAGCAATTACGACGGTTTAAACTATAGTTTATTATGTATGAAAACACCCGCCGAATCCCTGGCGGGTGTTTTCGTCTATTTCAGGACATAGATTTTTACTTTCTGTACTCCGAACTTGTTTACATGCGCTGGTGAACCCGGTACAAAGATGTCGATATGGTTGTTTTTAATCGCACCTCCGATGTCGGTTGCATGCGCTATCATACCACCCTCAGGCAATCCAGGGAACGAGTAACCGGTAACATACACCTTGCTTCCTAGTGGTATGACATCAGGGTCAACTGCAATCGTTCCTACCTTTAGCTTATTGCCGAAGTAGTCAATACCGGCATAGCCGCCATTTTCTTCGGGAGCAGCAGAGTATGCGGTTGCTTTTGAAGAAAGTGTGTGTTTATAGGCCAGCTCTTTGCCGTCCACCGTCTTTACGGCTGGAATAGATGGGGCTTTAGTGGATGTTCCGTCCGCTTTCTTTACAGTCGGGATGGATGAGGTTTTGGTGGATGTGCTGCTCACTTTTTTCTTTGGTTTTGCCACTTTTGTTTTCTGTGGCAGGACCAGCACAGACCCTCCCTGAATGTTGTTCGGGTTTACATTCGGGTTGGTGTTTTGCAATTTCTTTACAGGAATATTTACTTTTTTGGAAATGTCCTGGAGCGACTCACCTTCTACCGCGGTATATGTATCCGGCATACGCAATTTCGTTCCGATATGCAAATTCTTCGGATCGATCGCTGGATTCATTTTTTGTACGGTTGCAAACGGTAGTTTATGATTCTGCTCTACTTTCCACAGCGTGTCGTTTTCTTTTACCGTATATGCTTCGGCTGCCGAAACACTGGCGGCAACACTCACACACGCTGTTATAGTAAGTAAACCGGTAAGAATACTTTTTTTCATGCTGAAAAGCTCCTCTCCTGATAGCCTACAGGGTTAGTTGTCGGGTTCGGATTCAGGAGGTTACCCTATGTATACGGCGAACCGTACGCAATTCACCCCAAAAAAATATCCCCTGCACTTCACTGTGAAGTCTCGGCTTTTTGATATCTCGGACATCATAACATAAAAACGAAACAAGAAACGCTGGTAATTATAAGTGAGTGTTTGATTATTTTTTCTGTTCATGCAGAAGTTGGGAAAGTGTCACGAAACGATACCCTTGTTTTGAAAGAATAGTTAGCACCTTGTCGACGGCTTCTATCGTTTGCGACTGATCGAGGCCAGAGTCATGGAATAGAATGATATCACCCGGTCTGGCTCCACTGGTAACTTTACTGACAATGTAAGCGGTGCCTGGATGTGCCCAATCACGTGTATCTTGGTGATAAGACCAGATAGCGATAGGGTGCTTCTGACTTGCTGAGCTTCGCAAGACCGTATAGGTAATTTCTCCGCCAGGAGGACGGAAAAAACGGGGATATGTACCTGTTAAGGAATGAATAATCTGATCGGTTTTACGAATTTCTTCTTGTAATTGTTCAGAGGTGATATGTTTCATATGCGGGTGTGTAAACGTATGATTGCCGATTTCATGGCCGCGCCGGTGAATTTGACGAATAACCGGTGCATACCATTGTGCACGCTCGCCTACTACAAAGAAGGTAGCTTTAGCTTTGTGCTTGTCCAATACCTTTAGTAAGCGTCTTGTATATACGGGATGAGGACCATCGTCGAATGTTAGAGCAATTAGCTTTTTCTTGGTATCAACATGATGGAGTGGTTCAGCATAACTGTAGGATTTTCCAGTTGTCGGTATAGGTAGGTCAGAAGTTATATAAAACAGAAGCATGAAGCAAAGTACAGTGATGAAAAAAAGAATATAACGCTTACTTATAAGCATGAGCTTCACCAGCCATTTAGAAGTGGTCGTTTTATTGTTAGCGATTTTTGTTTCCGTATACTCCCTGCTGCTTCTTTTTCGTCAAGAATATTTATCCATCGGAGACACAATACTAAAACGAACATGACACTTGACGAGAGGAGCAGGGAGCGGTGGATGATTTACAATTAGCGCGGGCAATGTTCGGAACGACGATGGGATTTCATATTATTTTTGCGACGCTTGGAGTAGGCTTACCGCTAATGATTCTAGGAGCGGAGATTCTATACCATTGGAAAAAAGACAGAGATTATCACATTATGGCTCAGCGATGGACCAAAGGCTTTGCAGTATTATTAGGGGTGGCCATCCCTTCTGGAACAATTGCGGGCGTGCAGTTATCCTTGCTGTGGCCAGGATTTATGGAAGTGGTAGGTAAGGTTATCGCTCTGCCATTCCAGATCGAGATTTTTGCGTTTTTACTAGAAGCGCTATTCATGTCCATTTATGTATATGCGGCGGATCGCCTTTCTCCCGGAATGCGTATTCTCAGCGTTAGCTTAATTGCACTCGGAGCGTTGGCATCAGCTGTACTTATTACGAATGTCCATGCATTTGAAGGTACGCCGGCTGGATTTCGAATCGAGAACGGTCAGGTAGTCGATGTGGACCCGTGGGCGGGATTCTTTAACCCAAGCTTTGTTGTGTCGGCGGTTCACGTCGGACTTTCTGCATATATGACAGGTGCTTTCGCCATCGCTTCTGTGGCGGCGTATAAGATGCTAAAGCGTCGGAGAGGAGATAGAGAATTTACTTTTCATCGTAAAGCGTTAATGATGGCACTGGCAATCGGTGGGCTGTTTTCGATAGGTACTGCATTGAACGGACATGAGTCTGCGCAGTATCTTCATGAGTATCAGCCGGAGAAGCTAGCGGCAGCGGAAGGACTCTTTGAGACGCAGGCGTATGCACCGCTGGCGATTGGTGGCTTTACGGATGAGGCGACACAAAGCGTAAAATATGGCATTGAAGTTCCGTGGGCATTAAGCTTTTTGGCGGGCAACCGATTTGACGAGGTAGTGAAGGGGCTTAATGATTTTCCTCGAGAATATTGGCCTCCACTGTATATACACACCTTATTTAATGGGATGGTTGCCATCGGTTCGCTTTTGATTCTTTTGTCGATTATCGGTTTTGTCTGGCGTCATCTTATGAAGCGTGAAGGGTTCCCACGCTGGCTTATGTGGCTTTTCATTGCATCCGGTCCGCTGGCGATGATGGGTATTGAATTCGGTTGGATTTTTGCTTGTACTGGGCGCCAGCCATGGGTACTGTACCGAACTATGCTGACCGCTGATTCGGTCACGCAATCGGAAAATATCGGTCTGCTGTTTGCGTTATTCGTCAGCATTTATTTGTTGCTTGGAATCGCAACTGTGGTCGTATTACGCCACTATTTTAAGCGACATCCATTGGAGAAGGAGTTGGAGAAGAGAGGAGCGCTTGGTTCATGAGCAATGAATTGATTGCGATTGCTATGCTATGGCTGTTTGTTTTTGTATACTCAGTAGCGGCCTCGATTGATTTTGGTACTGGTTTCTGGTCGATGATATACCGTAACCACGAACAGAGCAGAGCAACCAACATCGCCAACCGATATTTGTCGCCTTCCTGGGAGGTGACTAATGTATTTGTTGTTTTAATTGTTATCGGATTGGTATGCTTTTTTCCGGGTGCCACATTTACGCTTGGCACAGTACTTCTAATTCCCGGTAGCTTGATTTTACTTTTGTTGTCCATTCGTAGTGCTTTTCTCGTATATTCTCATTCCGTAGAAGGATACGAGAAACAATTAACTATTATTTCAGGTATTAGTGGTCTGCTCATCCCTGCACTTCTTATTCTTGTACTTCCGATTACGCAGGGCGGGTTCATCGGGACAGAAAAGGGATATGAAGAGCTGTTGCTCGGAAAATTGCTGACAAGTGCCAGCGGAGTTTCATTCGCAGCCTTCGCCATTAGCAGCACATTCTTTCTCTCATCGCTTTTACTGGCAGATTATTCGCGGGTTGCGAATGAATCGGAGGCGTATCGGCTATATCGCCGTGATGCTATTCTGAACGGCCCGCTTTCCTTCTTTATTGCATTAGTGCTCGTTGCCTCTATGAGAGGCGAAGCGCCTTGGTTGTATACTAATTTACTTGGAGAACTGAACATATTGCTTGTGTCGGCTGCGTCTTTTTTTATCGGATATACAGCGTTATGGTGGCCGGGTGGGGCACAAACGAAGCTTTTGGGAAGACCACGCATCGCCGTACTTTGTATTGTCCTACAGTATCTTCTGGCCAGCTACGCATACGGTAAAGCTCATCTGCCTTATATTGTGTATCCGCATGTTACCATTGAATCGGCTTTCACCCATCCGAATACGTTTCGCGCGCTGTTCATTTCATACATTGTTGGCTTTGCGATTTTGACACCGGGTTTTATCTTTTTCTGGCGGATGTTTATGAAAGATAAGCGTTATTTGCGACAGTCCTAATTGGACAGAAGGCAGACAGCTCCTTTCTATCATAGAAAGGGGTTGTTTCTTTTTTGGTACACATAAGTTTCTATAGGAGATTATTTGTTTCCTTTAGATACGAAAGCAAGGCGATAAGCTCTAAAACATGCGAATGTAACCTTCTGTAAAGTAGGTATATTTTTTGCAATAGTTAAAATATACAGTCAAAAATAAATTGCACATCTAGTACTTTACTTATAGAGGTGAGGGAATGAGTACGACGGTTGGGAATGTAATCGAGTGGGCAGCACGAAATTACCCGCAGAAGACAGGCCTGGTGTATCGAAGAAAGAACCAGAGCTGGACGTTTCGAGAGTTAGATGAGAAGGTGAATCGGTTTGCTGACGCACTTAGGCGCAGAGGCGTCCGGAAAGGGGATGTAGTATCTGTTTTTCTCTATAATACAAGTGAATTTGTCATTACCTTATTTGCTGCCGCAAAATTGGGAGCTATTTTCAATCCGATTAACTATCGATTGACTGCATATGAGCTTCAGTACATTCTGAATGATGCAAACAGCCAGGTGCTCGTATACGAAGCAGCACTCGCGGAAGTGGTAAAACAGGCTCGTAAACTGGGAACGCAGGTAGCTCAATTTATCTTTGTCGACGAATCGGTGCCGAACGGAGATGATTCTTTCTACGAACTAGTAGCACAAGGAGACAATCAGCGGCCGCATGTTCATGTAACAGAAGAGGACCTGTATATTATGATGTATACGAGTGGTACGACTGGCCGTCCAAAAGGAGTATTGCATAAGCACCGTGACATGGTGCACCACAATTTTCTAATGATGCAGTGCATGGGATTGAATAAGAATGATGTTGGGCTCTCGGCTGCACCGCTGAACCATACGGCGGAGCTGCATACATCTTTCTTACCGCGTGTACATGTAGGAGCTACTAACGTGTTGCTTCACTCCTTTTGTGCGGCGGAAGTATTGAAAGCGATCGAATGCGAGAAAGTAACCCACTTGTTTGCTGCACCTACCATGGTCAATATGTTGCTGAACGATGTGGCATTTAGCACGTACGATTTGTCTTCGCTGCGGCTGCTCGGATATGGTGGCGCATCGATGCCGCCTGTGCTCATTCGCCAATTCCAACAAAAAGTCGGTGCGGACCTAGTGCAGATGTATGGTACAACGGAGATGGGGCCGGTTATGACGGTTCTCTACACGGATGAACAGTTAGAACGGGCCGGGTCAGCAGGGAAAGCCATTCTTACACATGAAGTGAAAATTGCTCATCTGCGGGAAGACGGAAGTCCCTCCCATCCGGATGATGAATGTGCCATAGGAGAGGTGGGAGAAATTATCGTCAAAGGCCCATGCATGATGCAGGAGTATTATCAACGACCGGAAGCGACAGAAAAAGCGCTTGCATATGGTTGGTATCATACAGGCGATATGGCGTCATACGATGAAGACGGCTACATCTGGATTCACGATCGATTGGATCATATGATCGTTTCAGGTGCAGAGAATGTATATCCCAGGGAAGTAGAAGATCGGCTTGTTGAACATCCTGAAATTCTGGAGGCAGCCGTAATCGGTAAGCCTGATCCGACATGGGGCCATATTGTCGTTGCGTATATCGTCATCAAACCGGGAAGTACAGCGACCGCTGAGGAGCTGGATAAGTTTCTTTTGGACGGTGGACGGCTCGCAAAGTATAAGAGACCGCGTGAATACCATTTTGTAGAGGCATTACCGAAAACCCCTAGCGGTAAAATTCAGAAATTCGTACTTGAGAAGCAATGGAAAGAAGTGCGGTAAAATAAAAGAATATAGAGCGGAGGCAAAGAGGCGATGCGGGGATATTTCGGAAAGAGGCGCGAGCATGGAGCTGAACAGCCAGCCGTATTAGGCGGTTTGAAGCTAAGGTTGCCGTTTGTCCACTATGGTATGGAGTTTCCGGATTGGATTCAAGGCGCGATTCTTTGTGTGGTGCCGATGGGTATCACGGCAGTTATGATGGATACGCTGGGCATACCGTTTGAGCTAGCCATCGCTTTTGTCATCATCAACAATTTTATGTATTTGCTGCATACACATTTTGGTGATCCGGCTATTGCGGGATGGATTACGGCCGGTATTCCGCTGTATGTCGGCTTTTTAAACGGATTTCCCGCAGGAGAAGAACGCATTCAGGCACTTATTGCTCTTCAGCTAACGGTTGCGTTTATTTTCTTGATAATGGGGGTGTTTAAAGGAGCCGATGTTTTGGTTAAAAGAGTACCCGTGTCTTTGAAAGCAGGAATTTTGCTGGGGGCAGCTATGGCTGCAATTCTCGGTGAATTCGCGGCAACGGGTCGTGTATGGAAAATGCCGGTCACCATTCTAATTGGGGCTGCGCTCGGATTTTTCATGATGTTCTCTAAATCCGCTGGGCCGCTGCGCCAAAAATATGGCTTGTTCCGTTATATTGCCCAATTCGGCATTGCGGTACCGTTTGCATTGGCATATGGCTTCGGTATTCTTATTGGAGAAGTTAATCTTCCTGTATTGAACTGGAGCTTTGTAGCATTGCCTATTGGCGAGATTATAGCTAACTATAGCGTATTCGGCCTCGGATTTCCGCCAATGGAATACTTTTTGAAAGCGTTACCATTGGCGGTTGCCGCTTATATTATCGCATTTGGAGATATTCTTGTAGTCAGTACTTTACTGAAGAGTGCAAATCAAGCACGCCCAGATGAAAAAATCGCATTTAGCCCGGGACGCAATAGCATTATTGTCTCGTTCCGAAATTTTCTGCAAGGATTGTTTATGCCCTATCTTCCGTTATCTGGCCCACAGTGGACGGCAGGGCAGGTGCTCGCATTAAACAGGTATATGAATAGCAGCCGAGAGCAGAACGATAGTTATTGGGGCGGGGCGACAGGCATCTTCTGGGGGATGAGTATTGCGCTTTTGTTAGGACCGATTGTTTCCTTATTTCAACCTGGTATCCACATTGGCATGGCGCTTACTATGCTTATTCAAGGTTACTTATGCGGATACCTGGCACTGGAAATTCTTAAGGATGAAGGAAATTTGCAGAAGGGTATTGCTGTGCTTGTCGGTGCCGTTCTTGCTACAAAAGGAGCAGCATGGGGTCTTGGTATCGGAATTATCCTTTGGTTATTGCTAGAAAAAGATTGGACGACTGCAGGTCGGTCCGTGGCGGAAGTTACCATTGTCTCTGAAGATTCTGCACAAGCGAAAAAAGCGGAGTAAAACGTAAAAAGGGCTGACTCAAAAGGTTGTGAGTCAGTCCCTTTCTTGATGGATAAGAGAGTACATGCTGCTTTTTCCCTGTAGAGTATATGAAACAGTTAGCAAAATATTTAATGACTAGGCTAGCTGCTGAAAAAGCTCATGCTAGAACGTTTATGTTTTTTATAATGGTGATGTCCATAGGAGCGAGAGGAGAAATCACCGCGCCCTCTTCCCATTAGCTTGCGGGCGCCTTTTGCTAGTCCGGCTACAATTAGGAGACCGAACACCAGGATGATAAGCAGTACGATGACAATGCCTCCAAGCAGTATTTTAATCATGTTCTTTCCTCCTCATTCGGTACGTACTGTGTAATACGTGAGAGCGAAAAAAAAGTTTCAACGTACGTTCCTGGATGAAAGCTTTACTTTATTGCCGTGTTTCTAGCCAAGCGTTTTTGCTATCGATTAAAAGCTGTAGGTCAGGATCTTCGTGACCATTTACTCTCGAAAGCAAGTACTGGGAAAAGACTAGATCATCCCGGGTAAGGTAGGCATAATCTGAATACGGATGCGGCGTCAAATCCGGATACAGCGCATAATACAGATTTTGATCAGGCATAACCCATTGTGCACGGGTAGCCTGGATACCTGCAAGCAAACGGTTCCCCAGTTGTTTTTTACTTTCATCGCCATTATACAAATATACTTCGTAGAGGTAATTCATAGTAGCTACTAAATGGTTAAGCGACGTATGCGATTGCTTGCTTCCTTCTGCTCCTACATAATCGGGTACGAAGAGGCCATCCGGACCTACTTTTATTCCATAACGCCCAGCATAATCCATAAGATACGTATCCCATTTATCTAACGCTTTTTTTATGACCGGATCGGGCATGACCCAATAGTAGTGCAATAGAAAAGTCGCATTGTCGATGTTGCGTCGGTTATCCATATAGCGATAGCCGATTCCGTATGACTGGTATAGCCACTCTGACCGCGGATATGTTTCCCAATATCCGCTATTCGTTTGCGTTTGAACGGCTGTATAGGCGAGGTGGGAAGCAATATTTTGGAACCATACGCCGTTCTCTGCCTCGGGTAGAAACGCGAGTGAGCGAAGTCCATCAACATTAGCTGGATTCCGGTAAAAGCTGCCTGGCTCATATGGTCTGTATGTATTTTCATTCGTATAGTAGGCACCATCTTCCCGTAGCTTCTTGTCGATTTCGAATTCGAGCTGAGCCGCTTTCGTTTCGGCCAGCTGGTTCTCCCAGCGAATGAGCGGTTGATTCGACAGCATGCCCCATGTTGCTGATTCGGTACCGGCTCCTGCATTCATCGTGAGCAGGAATACATGACCTGAATCGTTCTGTGTGTGTTTTGTTGCTGGACTTGCTTGCGGCATTTCTTTATATACAGTATAGCCAAGCGATTTGTATGTTTCAGCTTTTCCGATTCGATAGAACAACTTACTTCCGTCCACATACACCGAAGACGCATAGGAATCGGAGGCACCCATAAATTTTTTCCAGCTCTTCTCGTTACCAGTCACAAGAGAAGCGGTTTGCTCTATTGCAGGATCAAGTGCGGTAATGCGAACCTGCACAGGCTCTGTTTTGCCGGCATTCGTATGGCGAGCAAAGTAGAGAAAGCTTCCGTTTTTTAACTTGACGAACGTAAGATCGAAACCACGTCCACCTTTTTTATACTGATAATACGTATATGTC